>JANNYV010000040.1:0-2835 GCA_031410275.1 Bacteroidota bacterium | reverse complement strand
CATTGTTTGAATATGAAGGAATTAAATTAAATTTTGATGATGAAGCCTTAGATTATATTGTTGAAAAAGCCATTGAATTTAAACTTGGCGGAAGAGGGTTGCGTTCTATTTGCGAACTTATTATGACGGATGCGATGTATGAATTGCCGAGTGACAAAACTCAAAAATCATTTACCATAACCCTACCCTATGCAAAAGCAAAAATTGAAAAATCGAAGTTTGCTTATTTGAAAGTTGCATAAAACAAGGTATCAGTCGTAAGTTGAACGTGATTAATTGACATATTTTATTATTCATTTACATACAAAACTGTATTTATACCGAAATAAAATACAATATGGACCAAAAGTATTTCAATCGGCATAATACCATCTAAGATTTCTAAATAGCCCTTTGGCCTATTTTATAAATCAAGATGGTATTAAATGTTGCAGGGCATCAGGAATAAAAAGGTTCTTTAAGTTCTGTATTACTTCTCTTTATAGTCATAATTGACCATCCACTGAATACCAAATTTGTCAGTAAACATACCAAAATATGCCCCCCAAAATGTTTTGTCTAAAGGCATTTCAACTTTTCCGCCTGCTGAAAGTGCATTAAATAATTTGCTAGCCTCTTCCTCACTTTCTGTATCAATGGAGATTGAGAAATTATTTCCTGTGATTAATGTTTGTCCAAATGATTCCAACATATCCGTTGCCATCAATATGGTTCCGTGTCCAATGGGCAAAGCGACATGCATAATTTTTTCACCATCTTCTGCTGACATCTTGCCGGCTTCGGTGGTGTCTTTAAACCGTTGGAAATTTGTAAACTCACCACCGAAAACTGATTTGTAAAAGGTAAATGCCTCTTCGGTATTACCCATAAAATTTAAATAAGGACTTAATGATGCCATGTTTTTTATTTTTAATTGACTGTAATTTATTTTTATTTCGTAAGATTTCCCAACTATTTTTCAAGCTTCTCCTATTTTGCTTCAGACCTTCATCTGCTTCAAACGTTTTGATGACTTGCTCTACTTGCTCCTTCGATTTAATTTGACATCATCAAATTTCACTTCGCCAATACTTGTATCATATCTACCAAATCACCAGGAATGGGCTTTTGCAATTTTACACAAGAAGCAAAAGGGGTGAATACAATTTCACCGTTTACGATTCCTATCATCTCTTGTGTTCTTCCGTTTATTATTGCTTCAACAGCACCATGTCCCAAACGACTCGCTAATATTCTATCGACGCTTGTTGGCGAACCACCGCGTTGAATATGTCCCAAAACAGTAACCCTCACATCAATTTCAGGAATGCTTTTTTTAATAATGCCACTCAATTCATTCGCACCGCCAAATTCATCACCTTCTGCAACAACAATAATACTGGTCAATTTTTTTCTTCTGCGGTCATTCTGAATTGAATCAAGGATATCCTGCAACATTTCTTTTCGTTCAGGAATAAAAATATATTCCGCGCCACAAGCGATGCCACTATGCAAGGCAATATAACCGGCATCGCGCCCCATCACTTCTACTAAAAACAAACGGTCATGTGCTTCTGCCGTATCACGAATTTTATCAATTGCCCATATTGCGGTATTGACAGCCGTATCAAAACCTATGGTATTATCTGTACCATTTAAATCATTGTCAATCGTTCCCGGCAAACCAATAGCAGGTATTTGATAATGATTAAAAAATTCAACTGCACCGCGCATTGTGCCATCACCACCAATCAACATCAGTGCCTCGATATGATGTTTAGAAAGTTCATCATATGCCTTCTGCATCCCTTCTTTTGTCATAAAATCTTTACTTCTTGCTGTCTTTAAAATAGTTCCTCCACGCTGAATAATATTTGACACATCAGTCGTCAACAATTCTTTCATATCGCCTTCTATCATACCCTGATAACCTCGCATGATACCGTAAGGTTTTATATTGTGATGAAGGGCTGTTCGTACAATTGCTCTGACTGCAGCATTCATTCCGGGCGAGTCACCGCCCGATGTCATGATGCCGATATTTTTAGGTATATTCATTTTGATGCTTGTTGGTTTTGAATTGACAGTTAACAGTTGAGAGTTGTAAGTTGAGAGCTATGATTCGTAACTCCGATTTCGTCTTTCCCATTTTTTATTTCTTCATTATTCATTCCCTATTTCTTATTTCTCATTCCTTATTCTCTGTCGTTGTCTTAGGTTGTGCTTTTTGGATTTCCAAAAAATATGTTTCAATTAGTTTTAATTCCTTGCCTGCATTTTGCAATAGCGATTTTCGCTTGCCGGTCTTTCTGATTAGTATACCAATAAAAATAAATAATACCCCAATAAAAATCACTAGCCCTTTTACTGCGATGCTAAACAATTGAATATCACCCTTACTTGTCAATGCCATTTCATAGGCCCTTTTGCTAATAATTTCACCAAGTACATGAAAGGGGAAAACCGTATTCATGATGAATGAGAATGCAATACTCATCAAGCCGAGTAAATAAAAGAATAACTCTGTCAGGTTCGTCAATCCTTGATTGATGGCAAACATGGTTCGTCCGCTGTAGAGGTTACTTACTAAAGGCGAAATTGTTGTAAGCATTTTCACTGCATCTTCTGCTTGCGTCTCCGAGATTGGTGATTGATTTTTAGAAGAGTTGAAAAACATGCTAATATTTTTTATAAATTTTACAATGCGGGTAAATTTGTTTTGTAGCTTCGCAAAAAAAAGAAAATGAAAATACGCCATTTAATCCCTTTAATGTTCATCACAATCTTGTTCGCTTGCAAAGATAAGGACGAGAGTACAAATAAAAGCAGTACCAATCAGGATGATTTATTGAGTTC
>JANNYV010000039.1:0-6235 GCA_031410275.1 Bacteroidota bacterium | reverse complement strand
TAGTCTTAGCAATCTCTGAGATTGAACAGAAGATGGCTACTGTTATCTCATGATATGAAGCCAGATGGTTAATAGAAGAAGTATTTAAAGTGTTTCAAATGTGGACGGCATACAATGAACCCGAAGAAGGATATCCGGCATTATGGGTATTTACCGAAGATGAAATAAAATGAATTGAACAAATTACTGAGAATAAATTGTAAGATTAGGGGGATGGAAAGGATACGAATCACAGGCAAGACCAGTACCTTCAACAAGGAACGAAGGGTTAAAAAAATTCTATCAAATTTATGAAGGATACCATCTCTTTTTAAAAATGGGTACACGATAGTGCTAAGCCTCGGTTCTCCCCTGACCGAAGTGTCAGGGTCGGGCTATTCGCTGCAATCTTCCGCCCAAAGCACCGGGAGGATTTTTGTTGCAATCCCTCACACAGTCGGCAATTCACGTCACTACCATCCATTCAAAATAAGGCAGGCCAACAGCCAAAGACCAACAGCTATCAACCATCTGATTAACCAAATAATAATTTGAAAAAACACAGAGTTCTTAAAAATTTTGCAATTTCGCACTTCACCCCATTCATTAAAAATAAATCATGAGCCATTTAGTAGAATCATTAAACGAATTTGTTACACCCGAACTTGTTACGAAAGCAGCAATTGCCACCGGTGAACAAGAAAGCAGTATTTCGAAAGCCATCACCGGAATCTTACCAACATTACTCAATGGTCTGATACATTCAAATGCATCGAATCATTCTATGCTCGAAGATTTATTGCAAAAAGCAGGAAGCAATAACAATTTTATCAATGATTTAATCACCGGTATCGGAAATGAAAACCCAACGCCTGCTATGCATATCGGCTCTAGTGTAATAGCCGGTATGTATGGAAGCAAAGCACCTGGCATTGCAAACCTGGTTTCAAATTTTTCAGGCATACAATCAAGTTCTTCTATTACATTGATGAGTATTGTCGGCTCTATACTTACGTCTTTCTTAGGAAAAAAAATGATAGGCGAAGATTTACACTTCAGTGGAATTTTAACTTGGTTAAATACCCAAACGGCATCCATCGAAAGCGCTGTACCGACCGGCTTTTTACAATTTATAAATAATACATCGTTCGATATGCCTGTTGCTGATAAAGCAATCTACCCCGTCAATACTGACAACGAGGTGAAGGGCGACGGTATGAAATGGTTATTACCTTTATTACTCTTAGCCTTTTTAGGTATTGGTATGTGGTATTGGTTGAAGACCGGTAACAACGAAAGCATTGAAAATATAGACAATGAGAAAGCAGAAACATCTATAAACAGTGCGGCAGACAGTGCAGCTAATGCCATGAATGTTGCCACAGATTCATCTACAAAAATATCCAACACCACAACCGATGCGCAACAAGGCAAACTTGATGAAGCCGGAAATTGGTTGGCAACAAAAGGCGAAGCAATAAAAGTAAAATTAAAAAATGGTGTTGAACTCGATGTCACGAAAGGTTCTTTAGAAGACAGATTTGTTTCATTTATTAAAGATGAAACTGCAGTTGCAGGAAAAGATACTTGGTTTAATTTTGATGATGTATTATTTGAAAAAGGAAGGGCATCCTTGAAAGCCGGCTCAGAAAAACAACTCGAAAATGCATGCACTATTTTAAAAGCCTATCCGGAAGTAACCGTAAAATTGGGTGGTTACACCGACAACACGGGCGACTCGATGGCGAATATGAAATTATCTGCAGCTCGCGCAAAGACTGTCTATACAACCATGATACAAAAAGGATTAACGAAATCATCATTCGATGAAAAACCATTTGAAGGTTATGGATCTCAACATCCGGTAGCAGATAACTCAACACCTGAAGGGCAGGCACAAAACCGCCGAATTTCGTTGAGCGTTCGATCGAAATAAACTTGGCCGGTCAAGAGTTACCTTTGGTAATTAATAAGGCCCGTTGTTCTTCGAAACGTCTTCGTTTCGAAGTTCTATGCTGTCGCTTTTAGCGGCTCTGCAGAAATTATACTAAAGAGTACACGAAGCCCATTTCACCGGCTCTATTAAATCCCAACGATTTCCATACAAATCTTCGAACACACAAACCCTGCCCCACGTTTCATCAATAGGTTCTCGAACTATTTTAATTTGATGTTCCATTAAATTCTGATAATCCTGTTGAAAATTATCAGTGTGTAAAAATAAAAAAACACGTCCACCGGTTTGATTTCCAACCCGGCTTCGTTGCTCATCGTTCGATGCTTGAGCTAAGAGCAAACAACACTCTTCAGCACCAGGAGGTGAAATACGAACCCACCGTTTTGTCTCGCTTAATGCAGTATCTTCAAGAAGAATAAAATGTAATTTTTGGGTGTAAAATTCAATAGCCTTATCATAGTCATCAACAACTAAAGCTATATGGGCAATTTTTTGTTTCATGTTTTTTGAATTAAAAAACCGCCCCTTTCGAGACGGTCGTTATATTGTATGCTTTCCAACATATTATTTATTGCTGATTATATTCACTATTCCATTCTGTACCATCATCCCCTTTTTGTCCGTCCATTTTTATCAAAAAGTTCTTCGCAGGAAAATAAGGTTTCATATGAATGTCTAAATGAATTCTGTCCTTCTGATTCGGGTCTTGTTCGAAACGGCGAATCGTGAAGTCTTCGATTAATTTATCCGGGCCTGTAATCTGATCTAGAAATTTCACAATCTGATTCATCAAATCTTTTCGTGTATTCGCGTTGAAATTTTCAAATGCCCTGCGGTTTAAAAAATCCATTAGCACTTTTGTAACGTAATCAAATACACGAACAACAGAATAGGTTTGCAACCCTAAATTATCGCCGTTAAAAAGTGTTTTCGCAGAGAAGGCCATCACCTTCCCATATTCTTTTACCATCGGCACTAATCCCATTTTTTCGAGATTGGCGATTTCACTTTTTTTCAAATCAAATTTTACTCCGTCGACTTCATTCATACTTCCGAATTTTTTTCCGGCTGTCACCTGACTCATCAAGGTCTTATATATTTTTCCTGCCAACGCACCACTAGGCGGCACGTACAAATCTTCTTCCTCGCCTAACTCGGTAAATTTCTCACGACCAACCATCCAGTTTGCCGTCATCATCACATTACTTTTATATTTATCACCACCGGTAAGATTAGCCATTTCAAACAATTCCATCACATCATCCGGCGTATCCAAATGCTCAAAATCGGTCACTAACATCACCTTATTTTCGTGTGCAATTTTCGCCCATTTCTCTACTACTTTATTTGACCCCAAATAACCGGGAATACACATAATGCTATAATTATTTCTAAGGTCAAGCCGGTCGTAACTCATTTTCAATTCTTCGGCAACAGAATCAATAAAACGGGTATTGTCTAAATCTTTTAATTGATCCAATTCGCAATTCATGAAGGACACATTTTTCAATTTATCGCCTTCTGTGTTTTTAAAGAACAATCCTACCGAACGGTAACTTCGCTCAAGGTCTTTTGTTTCTTCAACAGCTTTCGATAAATTCGTTTTCAATACCTGAGCACATTGTCCGGCCTTCTTATCACATTGGTCCACCATACTCGAAATATCTGAGCTCGAAGACAATATTTCTGACCATAACTCAAGGGTGCGTTTCAATGTTTCGCGTTCACCTTTTTTTCCGCTTTCACTTAAGAAAATATTTTTTCGTGCTTTTCTTTCCGGGTTTAAATTTTGTGCACCTTCAACGGCGGCTTCGATCAAATCAAAACCACCGAATTTTGCTAGTTTATCGCAACTGCTTTTTAATAATTCAGCCGGATTAGAAATCTGTTGCTGTTTCGGAGCTTCGGCAAACTGTTGCTGCTCCTGACTTTGCTCCTGTTGTGTATTCTCGCTCATCTTTTTTTTATTTACTAGGGTGATTTATTTATTATTATTTAATTCTTGTATCAACGCATGAATCGAATCAATCATGGCTTGTTTGGCTTCCGGATTTTCTAAAGCCGTTTTCATGATTTTATTGGTCTTCAATTGTTTAATTATTTTTTGATACTGATCTTGCTGTGTAGTCACATCTCTCAGAAAAGCACTTTGTTCGGTAATTCCTTTTACACCAAAATCGCCAAGATGACTAAAGCTCAATGTTTCTTTCCGGCTCATCCCTTCAGCATCTGCAAACTCTACTTCAACAGCAGGTTTGTATTGCTCAAACACCTGTTCAATAGTTTGCAGTCCATGCACAATTTGAGGTTTCACCGGAGTATCTTTGGTAAGTTTCTCCATCATTAAGGTTCGGTTTTGCGGAATGTCGGCAAAGGCCTCACTGGCATCACTCTTCACTTCATTGCCACCAATTCCATAATTACTGTCCATCATAGTTTTATTGTTTTTGAGTTATAAATTTTATTTAGTTGGAGTAAATTTAATTCTTTTTTAATTTTTTTTACAATTAAGTTTTATTTTCTCTTAATTCCGGTGTTAAGTTATTTTCATTATGGGCGTGCCCCCGAAGCATTCCGTGACAAAAGAAAGTTTTCAGTTGATTTAACTTGTAAGGATTTTGTCTACGGGACTGCTTCGGAGTCGGGCTATCCGTTGCAAGTCCTCGCTCGTGCCTCGCTCCGGGCTTTCCACTGCTATCCCTCACGCGAGTACAATTCAGAGCCGTTACATTTGTTTTACGTATTGCGTATTCAGAAAGTGTCAATTTAGATAAAGCCATAGGCTCGAATATATAATAACAACAAATTTAATCCGTTTTAAATACTAATGAGTGCTATAGACATGATGCATAACGACCTATCCAAGCCTATTACTTTCGAGAGCTTCTTTCGAGTAACTCTTTTTACTTTGCCGCATCATTAAATTTCACCAACCATTTTTTCGGGTATCACCCATGCATCAAATTCTTTGGCAGTGACATAACCCAATTTGACGGCCATCCCTTTTAAGGTGGTTCCTTCTTTATGTGCTTTTTGGGCAATCTCGGCTGCTTTGTAATAACCAATTTTTGTATTCAATGCTGTGACCAACATCAATGAGTTATCGACATGCTTTTTAATATTTGCTTTGATAGGTTCAATACCAACAGCACATTTATCATTAAACGAAATACAACCATCACCAATTAATCGTGCACTATGAAGGAAGTTATAAATCATCATAGGTTTAAAAACATTCAATTCGAAATGTCCCATACTGCCACCAATATTAATTGCCACATCATTTCCCATAACTTGAGCCGCAATCATAGTAAGGGCTTCACATTGTGTAGGATTTACTTTGCCCGGCATAATTGAACTTCCGGGCTCATTGTCCGGTATAAATAATTCACCGATTCCACTTCGAGGTCCGCTACTAAGCATGCGAATATCATTGGCTATTTTCATCAGGGACACGGCCACTGTTTTCAATGCACCATGAGCTTCAACAAGGGCATCATGCGCCGCGAGAGATTCAAATTTATTTTCGGCTGTAATGAAAGGAAGCTTTGTCAATTTCGCAATATGCTTAGCTACATTTTTCGAATAGTTTTTTGGCGTGTTAATGCCGGTACCTACAGCAGTTCCCCCAAGAGCCAATTCACTTAAATGTGCCAACGAATTCTTGATGGTTCGTAAACCATGATCGAGTTGTGAAACATACCCGCTAAATTCCTGACCGACAGTCAATGGAGTGGCATCCATAATATGGGTTCGGCCTATTTTCACCACCTTCATGTATTGCTTACTTTTTTTATCAAGCGTATTTCGGAGTTTGGTAATTCCCGGAAGGGTAGTCTGCATCAATATCTTATAGGCTGCAATATGCATCGCTGTTGGAAACGTATCATTGCTGCTTTGGCTTTTATTGACATCATCATTTGGATGAAGAAATTTTTCTTTGTCTTTCAATTTGCCACCTTGCATTACATGACCGCGATAGGCTATGACTTCATTTACATTCATATTGCTTTGTGTGCCGCTACCTGTTTGCCATACAACCAATGGAAATGCTTCTGCATGTTTACCTTCTAAAATTTCATCACAAACTTTTCCAATCAAATCACATTTTTCTTTCGTTAAAATCTTGGCTTCAAAGTTTGTGATCGCTGCTGCTTTTTTTAAAAAGGCAAATGCCTCTATAATTTCTTTAGGCATGCGGTTAATATCCTGTGCTATTTTAAAGTTGTCGATAGAGCGTTGTGTTTGCGCTCCGTAAATTGCGTTAGCAGGCACTTGCACTTCGCCCATGGTGTCTTT
>JANNYV010000038.1:0-2113 GCA_031410275.1 Bacteroidota bacterium | reverse complement strand
TCAGCGAATAAAAAATATAATTACAATTTAAATAAGAACGGAAATTCATATTCATTAAATATTGGAAATTTGGCAGCAGGAAAATATACCTATTCAAGTGCCACTTCATTTAATGGTAAAAATTATTCTGCATCCGGGAACTTAATGGTCGTTGCGCAAAATATTGAAGAGGTGAACACAACGGCTGATTTTGGTTTGTTGAATCAACTGTCAAAAAATTATGGAGGTGAATTTGTTTACCCATCTCAAATTGCAAGTTTAAAAGAGAAAATAAAAAATAACGCAGCGGTTAAAACTATTTTACGTTCGTCTGTGAATGCCGATCCACTGATAGATTGGAAATGGTTGTTTGCGTTGTTACTCGCCTTGTTGAGTATAGAATGGTTTGTTAGAAAACGAACAGGCAATTATTAAATGTAGTTCACGTGTAAAGTTGTCTGATGTCGGGAAAAGAGACATAATTTCTTAATCACTTTCACATATTTTAGTATATTTGAATTCAACAAATACTTATTATGAAAAAATTGCTCATTGTTTTTCTCGCTGCATTCTTTTCTGTTTCTGTCATTGCACAACCTGCTGCAAAGGAAATTTATTACCGGGTTTATTTTGAAGCTGATCAGAGCAAGTTTGAGGAATTAAGCCATTTGATTGTCTTTGAACATTTAGCGCGAAATGGAAATGGGTATACCGGAGAATTTAATTCAATTGAAAAAGATATATTATTAACGCATGCCGCCAATGCAAAAGTGTTGATTAGCGATATGAGCGCCTATTACCAAAAGAGAGCTGCGGACGATTTAAAAAAAAACACAAAGACACGCAACGGAGGCGTGCCCGCAAACTTTCACGGAGGAAGCATGGGCGGTTATATGACGCTCGCTGAGGCCATTTTAAATTTAGATTCTATGGTGATCTTGTATCCGAATTTAATCGCTCCGACACAAACGGTTGGCACCACATTGGAGGGCAGACCAATTTATTTATATAAAATTTCAGATAACCCTACATCAAGCGAGCCGCAAGAACATAAAATGATGTATACCGCTTTACATCATGCGCGCGAGCCACAATCAATGGCACAGTTGGTGTATTATATGTGGTATTTATTAGAGAATTACAATACATCTGATTCGGTGGTAAAACATTTGGTTGATGACAGGGAATTATTTTTTATACCGATACTCAATCCTGATGGTTATGCCTATAACGAATTTACGGATCCGGCTGGTGGAGGATTTTGGCGCAAGAACAGACGTAATAATTTAGATGGAAGCTTTGGTGTTGATTTAAACAGAAACTATGCATACAAATTCGCATTCGATAACACAGGTTCATCGCCCACAACAACAAGCGATACCTACAGAGGGCCAAGTGGTTTTTCTGAAAATGAAACACAGACAGTCCGGAATTTATGTTTGACAAATGATTTTAAATTGGTGATGAATTATCATTCGTATGGCGATTGGTTGATTAATCCATGGGGCTATGCAAATCTCACAACTCCTGATGATGCTACCTTTCAGGAATTGGCCAATCATTTTACCGTGGTGAATGGATATGTGAATGGAAATTGTTTTCAAACATTAGCCTACTATTCGAATGGTTCGTCTGATGATTGGATTTACGGGGAACAAATAACAAAGCCAAAGATGTTTGCATTTACGCCCGAAGTGGGCAGTTCATCTGATGGTTTTTGGCCGGTGCCTTCTCAAATCATTCCCTTGTCACAAGAGAATTTGCTTCAAAATATAATGGCCTCATGGATGTCAGGTCCCTATATAGAACGTGGCAGAAATATGCCTTATGAGTATCTATCAACAAATGTGCCCTTAAATTATTCATACACAAATTATGGTTTGGATACTTGCTTGAATTTGAAATCGTGGTTTATTTCAACAAGTTTGTATGTAATAAGTTCAGACACATTTAATACAAATAATTTAATCAGTCAAAATAATACAAGCGGCAATATCAATGTGGTTGTGAGCGCTGCAACACCGGCGAATACTGTCATTTCAGGTCGAGTATATACAAAATACAATAATTTTATTTTCTCCGATACAGCTTCTTTCCATATTAAATCGACTGTTGGTATTTCGGAGATTTTGGC
>JANNYV010000037.1:0-4057 GCA_031410275.1 Bacteroidota bacterium | reverse complement strand
GCTCAAAATATCATTTGTGCGGGAAGTACATCCTCCGCTAATTTCCCTGTTACTGCTGGTTGCTACCAAAGTACATTAGGCGGCGCACAAGATGGGTGTATTTTTAAACTTGACCCAACTTGCAGTACACTCATTTATAGTACGTTTATTGGAGGCACATTAGATGATGCTTGTTTTGCAGTGAATGTAAACTCAGCAGGAAATGTGTTGGCAGTGGGTGGAACTAAAAGCAGTAATTTTCCTACAACCGCCGGTACATTGCATCCTACTTTTCAGGGTGCAACCGATGGATTTGTAGTGATGCTCGACAATGCATGTACATCATTAATTGCTTCGACCTATTTGGGAACAAGTGCTTATGACCATGCGTTTAAAATGCAAATAGATAATACCGATAATGTTTATGTATGTGGACAAACATCAGGTGCGTATCCGGTAACAGCAGGTTTATATACGAATCCGGGATCGGGAATTTTTATTGATAAATTAAATCCAACTTTAACCACATCCATCGCATCGACGGTGATTGGTCAAAACCCTTCAAGTAATTTAGTGCCAACCGCCTTCTTATATGATGAATGTGGGAATGTTTATTTCAGCGGCTTTCACGCAGTTGCCGGGCTTCCTCTCACAGCCAATGCGCATCAAACTACAGTCGGTGGTTTTTGGATTTGTGTATTAGAATTAAATATGACTAGTTTACTTTATGCAACGTATATGGGTGCCGGTGGTGATCATGTAGATGGAGGTACCAGCCGGTTCGATCCACAGGGTATTATTTATCATTCTGTTTGCACAGCTAGTACAACGCAATATAATTCGGTAGGCGGATGGAGCCCGACAAATCAATCAGGCTCTTGGGATGTGGCAAGTTTCAAATTTGATTTTGAAGCATCCGGAGTAAATGCACATAGCGGAATTGGCGTAGGGAGCAATGACTCTGTTTGCATTCCTGCCTTTATTCAATTTTCAAATACATCTACAGGCGCAACTTCTTACTTATGGGATTTTGGTGATGGAACAGCAACAAGCAACGCATTAGCGCCATCACATGTGTATACAGCACCCGGCATTTATACTGTGCTTCTCAAAGCATTTAATCCGCTTTCATGCATCACAGAAGATTCAGCGAGTGTTCAGGTATATATTTTTGATATTGAAAAACCAGTTTTGGATGTAAAAGACACCACAATTTGTGAGCAAAATATCACCGTTGATTTAACAGTCAATGTGACTAATTTTAATAGTAATATGTATTTTCGTTGGGAGCCCTTAGCGGCTGTAGTGGGCTCAAGCACCACACAAACTGTGACGGTGAATCCCGGCATCAGTACAACATTTACCGTAACTGTTACAGATTCGGCAGGTGTATTATGCAAAGAAGTTACACAAGGTGTTATTCATATCAATTATGGTGATACAAGTTTATTTCATGTGACCCCAACAGACACCACCATTTGCGCGTATGATATGATTACACTAACCGCTTCCGGAGGTGACTTTTATACATGGACACCGACCTATAATATTTCGAGCCCAGTGACAGATATTGTACAAGTTTCGGCAGCCAGTGCTGTTACATACAGTGTACTCATTAAAGATGTGCATGGTTGTTCAGCTACACGATTTGTGAATATCAAAACCTATCCGGCTAAGGTCGATGCAGGAGAAGATGAAACTATCCGGTATGGCGAACGTGTACAACTAAATGCAACCGGCACCTGGAGTTATGTTTGGCAAAATGCGCCGAGCTTATCATCATTAACCATTCCTAATCCAATGGCCTCGCCGCAATCAACCACCATGTATTTTGTAGAAGGTATTACCAAGGAAGGATGCAAGGCTAATGATTCTGTGATGGTGCATGTAACAAATGCCATTGTTCCCAATGTATTTTCACCCAATGGTGATGGCTTGAATGATGTGTTCGTATTTAAACCTTTCGATAGCAGGGTGATACTAAAAAGTATGCGAATATTTAACCGTTGGGGCAAAGAACTATTTTATTCTAAAGAAGCCTCCATTGGTTGGAATGGTTTTTACAAAGGCAAGGAATGCGACAATGATGTGTATTTTTATTTAATCGAATATTCAATCGGAACAAAACAGTATGTCGATAAAGGTGATGTGACCTTGATACGGTAATTGTAATCATTACTTCGAGATCTAATAAAATTATTGTAAAAATTATTTGGGCGGCACACACGCTTTTCGCTCCAATCTTTTTTGCTTAAACGCTGGCAGGGTTTTAGAACCCTGCCAGCGTTGCAAAAAAGTATTTCCGCTACAATCGTTGCCGCAATACATCGTCCATTGATGATGTCAATTCAAATAAACAGAACACCATCGAAAAAGTATTACGACAGTATCAAAGAAACGATGATAATCCCAATCAGGCCCAAAATCGAATAGGTATACCAAGGGTGTTTAAAGTTTGATTTTATTTCGATGTAATTGCTAAGGGTTCGGGCATTAAAGGGGAGATCGTATCGTTTAAGTCCGCACTGTTGACAAACAATAATTACTTCTTTTGAAATTGGAAAAACAGGAACAAAATAAATATGGCAGTAAATACTTGAAACCATTATGTCGGCAAATGAATCTGTTTCACATGAGGGACAATAGGTCATAGTTTCATCAACTCCAATCACAGCTTTCTTCGTTCCATAAATTATTATTGCCATAAACAAAATGTTGAAGCTGAAAAGTTGCTGTTGTATTTCTTTCTGCTAACTACTCATTACTAACTACTCATTACTTGCATTTAAATATCAGTTGCTTCTCCAAACGCCATAGCAGTCGCTTCTTTCACCGCTTCGCTCATCGTAGGATGCGGGTGAATTGCATTTAATACTTCATGATAAGTAGTTTCTAATTTACGACCTAGTACAGTTTCGGCTATCATTTCGGTTACATTCATACCTATCATATGAGTGCCCAACCATTCGCCATACTTTGCATCGTAAATAACTTTTACAAAACCTTCTACATTACCGGCAGCCGTTGCTTTACCGCTCGCTACAAATGGGAATTTTCCGATTTTCAATTCGTAGCCCGCCTCTTTCGCAGCCTTCTCAGTCATACCAACGCTGGCTATTTCCGGACTGCAATAGGTACAACCCGGTACATTACCATAATCAATAGGTTGTGGTTTGTGTGGATGTTTCTTTTCCATGTAGGCAATATTTTCGGCACACACAATTCCTTCCTTACTGGCCACATGTGCTAATGCCTGACCCGGTGATACATCACCAATTGCATAAATACCCGGAATGTTTGTATTGCCATATCCATCAACTGTTATTTTACCTTTATCAGTGGCAATGCCCATGGCTTCTAACCCCAAGTTTTCCATATTCGAAACAACACCTACTGCGCTTAATATAATATCGGCTTCCAAAATAATTTCACCTGTTTCAGTTTTTACTTTCGCTTTCACACCTGTTCCACTCGTATCAACACTTTCTACTGAAGCATTGGTCATGATGGTCATGCCCTGCTTTTTAAAACTCTTTTCTAATTCCTTCGATACGTCTTCATCTTCAACAGGAACGATACGCGGCATAAATTCTACTATAGTCACTTTTGTACCTATGCTATTATAAAAATAAGCAAACTCTACACCGATCGCACCGCTTCCTACAACAATCATTGTTTTGGGTTGCACCGGTAATACCATGGCATCTCTGTAGCCAACTATTTTCTTACCATCAATCGGCAAGTTTGGCAATGTTCTGGCTCGTCCGCCTGTAGCAATAATTATATGTTTGCAATCAAAGGTTGTGGTTTTACCGTCAGCAGCAGTCACATCGACTTGCCCTTTTGACTTAATTTTTCCATGCCCCATAATCACATCAATCTTATTCTTCTTCATCAAAAACTGAACACCTTTGCTCATTTTGTCGGCCACGCCCCTGCTACGTTTTATCATCCCATTGAAATCAGCGGTTGCTTTGTCAATCACCACACCATAATCAGCTGCATGCTTCGCATATTCAAATACCTGTGCCGATTTTAATAAGGCTTTGGTGGGTATGCATCCCCAATTTAAACAAAT
>JANNYV010000036.1:0-1943 GCA_031410275.1 Bacteroidota bacterium | reverse complement strand
GATGCAACCGGTGGCGGTGCAGAAGAGTTGCGTGAAGTGATGTTGAGTTTAGGTGCGGAGTATGCCTATCAAAATCAATTTTTTGCGAGAGCCGGTTATTTTTACGAGAGTAAACAAAAAGGCGATCGACGTTTTCTTTCTCTCGGCATTGGTGTTAAATACAATGTATTTGGTTTGAACTTTGCCTATTTGGTTCCTTCAGGTTCCGGCGTAAGCAGAAATCCTTTATCAAATACACTTCGGTTTTCATTACTTTTCGATTTCGCAGATTTCGGAAGTATTGTAAAAGGAGGCAAGTCCGATAAAAAGAGTGACAGGTCAGGGAAGTAATTGATAATTGATAATGAAGAATATAAAATGAGAAAGTTATTATTCCGCTGAATTCAATATCCACTTTTGCCAAAGTTAACTATCACTATTTAATTCAAAGAATACATCCACTTCCTTATTTCTTATTGTATGTTTCTTATTCCATATTTTATATTTCTTATTCCTTATTTGCATTCCCAACATCTCTATTATGTATAGAACCGGCTACGGCATCGATTATCATCAATTAAAAGAAGGAAGGGATTTTTGGTTGGGTGGAATAAAAGTGCCTCATCATAAAGGAGCCTTAGGGCATTCCGATGCAGACGTTTTGCTTCATGCAATTTGTGATGCGATATTAGGCGCAATCAATGCAGGCGATATAGGCACTCACTTCCCTGATAACGATAACAGTTATAAAGATATTGATAGTAAAATACTCTTGAAAAAAAGTTATGAGATCGCATTGCAAAATGGGTTTGAAATTGTAAATATCGACAGCAGTATTTGCCTCCAAGTTCCCAAAATAAAACCCTATATCCCTCAGATGCAAGAAGCCATTGCCAGGACATTGGATATTGATACTGAATTAATTTCTATCAAAGCCACTACTACCGAACAATTAGGATTTGTTGGTAGAGAAGAAGGAATTGTTGCGCATGCAAATGTGTTATTGAGAAGAGTTGGTATGCGGGTCGTAACAGACTTGATGGAATAATTTTTAATAGAAACCGGCCTTTAAATTTATACATACTAAAAACCTTGACATTAATGCGGGCGTTTATTTTAGCCTTTCCATTTCATTCAAGAATTAAGATAACTTTAAAAGCGTAATGAATGTGTTTATATAGGATGGTGTATTTTTAAAGTATGAAAAAATATTTGTTTCCATTACTCGCCGGCAGCTTCCTGTGTATTATGCTTTTTTGCGCATTTTTTTTATTCAACAGGCAAAGTGAAATGAATGAAAAGAAACGTGCAAATACAGGCAAATCAAAATCACTTATCATCGGAGACCCAATAGATTATGTAAATTCTCCGGTTATGATATTTCCTGTAGGAACTTATGAAGGACCAAGGGTATTTAAAGATAAACTTACAGGAAAAGATATTTCATCGGCCAATAAGGTTGGATTTTTCTCTGCAAGAGATATCAGTAGCAATGGAACTGTGGCATATGAATATTCGAATACATGTGCAGATATTTATGACGAAAAGCCAAAAGACATAGCCAATGATCAGGTGAATACCGATGTTCAGAATCTAATTTTCTATAACAGAAAGACCAATGAAAAATACTATCTTTCTGATTCCGCGTTACATATTACTAACTTTTCATTCAAAACAAATTTCCAGAAAGAATTAATCATGTATAAGATAATTAAAAGTGATTATAATGGTGATTCATTATTTACAAATACAGACGGTGTGGTATTATACATGTCAGATAAGGAAGGAAAGAATTTTTTACAACTCAGTCCGGATTCAGCGCAATACTTAGAATACACCTATTATCAAGATGTCAATATGCTGCTTGTAAAGTCGATGGTTGATAAAAACAAGGATAAAAAATTTGATATGAATGATGAATTTATGTACACCAAGGTAAGTCTTTCTAGCCCTAACAAAGGAGT
>JANNYV010000035.1:0-2485 GCA_031410275.1 Bacteroidota bacterium | reverse complement strand
AGAAGAGTAGAAATGACGTTGAGGGTTTATTAAGTTATTCCCAGAGGAAGTTTCCTTGATTTATCTAATTTGGAATTGAATAGTAATGCCCGACCTCCGTTTAATAAAACGCAGAGTTGGGCATTATAATGTTTGTTTCGATATTGATTAAACAAGATTGACTCTCCTGATACAAGGATCGATTTTTTAACAACAAACTGAATGAGCAAATAAATAAGAATGAACGAATAATGCCGTAGTTTATTCTAAAATGCATGCTGTCAAGGATGAACCTATGAACTATGTAACTTCTTCTTATAATACTGTAACGCGAACGTTTGTCCTGATCAGTAGGTTTGCACTATGACTTATTCACTTTGAATTTAAATCTAGAAGAAATGAAAAAAATACTATTCAATATTGCCGCAATTATTATTTTAATTTTGCCGTATGACATGCTTTTCGCACAAGCGCCTGCCTTAGGAAGCGCTGCAAATTTTGTACTTTTCTCTTCGAATGGTGCTGTCAGTAATACAGGCATTTCGCAACTGACCGGCAATGTGGGTACAAACAGCGGGTCCAGTACAGGCTTCGGAAATGTAAATGGTGTCATGCATAATAATGACGGCGCAACCACACAATGCGCTGCCGATTTATTATTGGCCTATAATCAATTGAACAGTGCCATTCCAACTTTTTTTCCGGCTCCATTACTTGGAAATGGCGACACGCTTAATGCAGGTGTATATCATATTTCTGCCGTCACAACATTAAGTGGTAACCTTATTTTAAATGCACAAGGAAATGCAAATGCCGTTTTTATATTTCAGATTGAAGCGGCATTTTCGACCAATGCGGCTTCGAAAGTAAAATTAATTAATGGTGCATTGGCCTGCAATGTTTTTTGGAAAGTTGAAGGATTGGTGAGCATGGCATCAGGGACCTACATGAGGGGAAATGTTATTGCGCATAATGCAGCCATCAACATGAATACAAATGATACATTAGAAGGAAGAGCATTATCTACAACCGGAGCGATTACATTAAACGGTGTCATGGCTTATACACCTACGGGTTGTGGAAGTGTTGTACTTACAGGTCCGCTTGCACCTAACTTAGTGTCCGCTGCTTGTTATTCAATTTTTTCAGGAAACGGCTCGGTCACAAATAGTGGTATCACCTATGTGACCGGTGATATAGGAACGAATGTTGGTTTAACTACAGGCTTTAATGCATTATATGTAACAGGTAATATACATCCTATTCCGGATGGCTCGACAGCAGCATGTGCTGCCAATTTACTGAACGCGTATAATTATTTGAATGTTTTACCAAATGATATTGAACTGCTTTATCCTGCACAATTTGGAAACAATTTAGTTCTGACTCCACATACCTATTTATTGAATGCCGCTACATCATTTACAGGTACTGTGTATCTCAATGCGGAAGGGAATAGTAATGCAGTTTTTTTAATTAAAATAAATGGAGCACTTACCACAAGTACCTTTTCACATGTTGTATTAATCAATGGAACGCAAGTAAGCAATGTTTATTGGAAAGTAGAAGGTGCAGTCGATATCAATGATTATTCGATATTCAACGGGACAATTATTTGCAACAATGGTGCGATGAATTTAAACACCGGCGTTACACTCAACGGCAGAGCATTGACAACAAACGGAGCATTGAATACCGCAGCTATTGTGGCTACATCTCCATCCGGCCCTTGTTTTGCACTTCCTGTTGACTGGAAATATTTTAAGGCGAAATCGGTTCAATCAAATGTATTGCTCGAATGGAGCACAGCCAACGAATTAAATAATAACTTCTTTACCATTGAAAAAAGTATGGATGGGATATTATTTGAACCCCTTGCAAATGTAAATGCCAGCAAAGATATAGGAGCAACTGAGCATCAATATTCGTTCACTGATCATCAGCCATATAGCACCGGTTATTATCATATTTCACAAACTGATATTGATGGACATAAAAGTGAATACCAAACCATACAAGTGCAATTGAATGTAAATGAAGTATTAAAAGTAACACAATTTGTAGGTGAAAATTATATCGATGTGCAAACTTCAGGTGCCACGCCGGGTATAGGTTTTATTAGATTGTTTACGATCGATGGTAAAGAGATATCATCGCAAAAAATTGTGTTGAGAAATGAAGCAGGTGCTTATCAAATTGAGAAGCCTTCGCAACGCGGTCTTTATTTACTAACAATAACACGAGAGGGAAATGTTCTGTATGCAGCTAAAATTACTGTGCTTTAAATCATAGCTGGTGGTTGGAGTCTGCTACTTTGTTTAATGTAAATGAAAATTTTTGTTGACAAAATATGTGAATGATGTAATTTAATTCGGCTATCAATATCAGTTTGTGAAATATGATAATAACCGGTGCTATATGGCTGATGATCAGTGAACGAATATTGATGCTCAGTTGCTCCTATATCTTTGCTGGCATTTACATTTGCAAGGGGTTCAAATAATAT
>JANNYV010000034.1:0-1629 GCA_031410275.1 Bacteroidota bacterium | reverse complement strand
GCTGCCTTTCAAGATCATTTAGTAGATGGAAAAATTTCGGATGATGAACGCACTGCTTATCTTCAACAACATATTGCACAAATCTTGCTGGCAAAGGATGAAGGTGTTAATGTCGGTGGCTATTTTGTATGGACCTTCTTAGATAATTTTGAATGGGCCGAAGGTTATTACCCGCGTTTCGGTTTAGTATATGTCAATTTTAAAACACAAGAAAGAATCATTAAGCAATCGGGATATTGGTATCAACAATTCCTGTCAGGAAACAGAAAACTCAGCATGTTGTAAACAATTTTGTAATCTTATGATAACATGCTATAATAATGGAACGGAATACAACTCTCTACTTTTGTGAATACCATTTATTTCAATACAATAGCATTATGAATTTAAAATCTTTACTCTTATCAGCCATCTTAGCAATCGCAATTTTTAGTAATACATTCGGTCAATCTATTATTAAATCTGAAAATTTTGATAGTGTTATATTTCCTGTGAGCCCTGCCGGTTGGTTGAGCAATAATGTTGCAGGGACTGAATGGAGAACAGACAGTACCAACTCTTCATCAGGCTATTCAAATGCATCAGGTATCAATAATATGCTTGTCAGAAATACCGACCCAAGTGGAACTTATATTCTTACATCACCTTCTGTAAGCACTATTGGCTTTACAAATATCTTGGTTACTTGGGATACAAGAGTGTCAGTTAATTATACAGCTTCGGGAAGCACCACTCCAATTTTTGATTACAGTATTAATGGCGGTGCAAACTGGATAAACCTTCCTTATACAGATAATCCAAGCAATAGTATTTGGTTTCCTGTAAATGGTGGCATTGATATTGCCTTACCTTCCAACGCAACTAATGTAGCCGATTTAAAATTCAGATGGACTGTCAATATTGTCACCGACCCTAATGGGTCATATCGCTTGGATGATTTTATAATTAAAGGAACAACAGTTACAAATACGCATGACTACTCATCTTCGAATAGCTTAACTATTTACCCTAATCCGTCACAAGATATCATTACCTTTACGCATCAAGCTTCAAACGAGATATATACTCTTTCAATTTATGATATGACCGGTCAGAAAATAACTTCAATCAATCATACAAAATTGCCATATCAACTCTCATGCTCTTCGTTTAATAAAGGAATTTATTTTGCTCAATTAGAAAATGAATCCGGAGTAAAAATCAGTTCTGCAAAATTTATTGTTCAATAAATAACCTCTTGCATTTATTTTCCCCATTCAAAAAAACCATGAAAAATAACTATTCTTTTCGTTCCATTCTGATTATCCTGTTTACAAGTTCGTGTATGAGGGATCGCTCAACGTTACCAATTGATGCGAGCACACCAACAAGAAACATAGCAACCAAGACATTATTTGGCCCGCTGAACGAAAGCAAGATTTATAAGTTACTAAACGGCAACAACAGCAGCGACGATTTTGAAGCCAGTAGTGTATATGCAAGCGGAAATTATTTTTATATGGTATTTGATAACCGTTACAAAATTGGAAAATTTTTAAATACACTTCCTCAAAACAGTAGTTCAAACAGCCTTCTTTCAAGTGGTTCAGGTGCATCTAATTTTGAAGGAATTGCATATGATAATTATGG
>JANNYV010000033.1:0-2992 GCA_031410275.1 Bacteroidota bacterium | reverse complement strand
GGCACTCAGGTTTGTATAAACACAATAATCAATAATGTGCTGAATGATACGCATCCCTTCAATGATTCTTTGAATATGTGTTTTGTTATTGTTAGTTCATTTGACCCAAATGAAAAAGAAGTCTCGCCTGCTACTGCGCATGCAGGTGATTGGCTTAATTATAGTATAAATTTCCAGAATACGGGTAACGATACAGCCTTTCACATTGTTCTAAAAGATTACCTGAGTAGCAATTTGGATATTACATCATTTACATATTTAGCATCTAGCCATAATGTAACCATTCAGTTAAAAAATAATATGGCTATTTTCACATTCGCGAACATTAATTTGCTGGATAGCGCAAATAATGAACCAGATAGTCATGGATGGGTACAATTTAAAATTAAACTGAAACCTAATTTAGCAGACGGAACAGCTACATTAAATATGGCAGGAATCTATTTTGATTTCAATGCCCCTGTCTATACAAATGCAGCATGGAATTATATTGACGCATCCTTGTCTTCAGGCGGACCAATACAAAATACCCAAATAAAAATTTATCCCAACCCATCATCAGATTATATCATCATTGAGCATGCATTACAAGGCAATGTCAAAGCCAAACTCTATTCGATGGAAGGACGATTGGTGCTTTCACAATCGTTACGAAAAAATAAACAAGCCATTGACCTTCATTCAGTTTCCTCCGGTGTTTACACAATAGAAATAGGGAATGAAAGAGGTGAGAAAAGCAGAATGAAATTATTGATTAAAAGATAATTGCCATTAATGTCATTCCTTTGATTCTTACATAAAAAAAAGGCTGCCATTACAGCAACCCTTCTTTAAAGCTTATCGTTTAGAGTTTATTCTTTCACAAATTTCGCAAACTGTGTTTTACCACTTGCATCTGTAATTTTCACCATGTAAAGATTGACAGGTAAAGATGAAATACTAATAGAATGATTTCCTTTTGCAGAAGCTGAAAGAACCAAGCTACCATTCAAATTATACACATCTGCATGATACAACATCGTTCTGTCTCCTTTAATATATAATTTATCATCAGCAGGATTCGGATATAAAGTAGCTTGTTCTTTTTTCACATCATTCAACCCGGAAGGTGCTTGAAAATTAATACTCACCATAGATTCTGTTTTGTTAAGGAATTGATTCACACAAAATGAATCCATACATCCTGCACCAAATACAACCAAACAAATATTGTATGTACCTGCAGAAGCATAAACATGTGACGGGTAAGGACCGCTTCCGTTCGGGCTACCATCGCCCCAAACCCATGTGTAAGTAAGGCCTGCGCCTGAGCTCCAGTTAAATCCGATATACGTATGAGGTGCTGCACCTGCAGACGTATCAGGAATCACACTGAAATAAGCCGAACATCCACCACCTGCAGGATTTGAAATAACTTGACAAACAGAATCGCTACAACCTGAGTTGTTATAAATACTGAGACAAACTGTATAAGTTCCTGATGTCGGGAATGTATGCGTCGCATTCATGGTTGTGTCATATGGACTTCCATCGCTGTAATACCATAAATAAGAAAGGCCTGTCCCCGCACTTGTGTTGGTAAAGTTATAGGTATTCGGTGGTGCACTTGCTGAATTATCAATCGCTGATGTAAAACTTCCTGCACAAGGAGCTGCATTTGAAACCGTTTGACATGAAGAATCTATACAACCCGTAGAACTGCTAATGACAAGGCATACATTGTAAGGTCCCGCTGTTGCAAATGTATGATGAGGATCCATGGTCGTACTATTTGCAGTACCGTCACCCCAATTCCAGTTATAGGTTAAGGCAGTACCAGTACTGGTACTAATAAAATGGAATGTATTGGCTGGTGCAGGTGGTGCATCCAAAGAATACGTATAACTCGCAGCACATGGCGCGCCTCCCGGAATAGTAATGACAACACAAGAAGAATCAGAACATGGAACAGAAGCGTCTTGCACATAAAGACAAACTAAATAGGTTCCGCCTAATACATTGTACATGCAGCTTGTTGAAATACCGGTTCCTGAAGTACCGTTTCCGAAATTCCAAGTATAGGTCGTTGCCGAAGTAGTGGTTGTTCCCATAAAGGTTACAAGACCTGTTGGACTAACCGTGTACGTAAAAGAGGGGTTGCAAGGTATTTGCGCTTTTAGTGCTGAGGTTGCCATTAATAACATGGCGAAGAGAAGGAGTTTTGTTTTCATAATTTTGTTTTTTTAAATCAAAGAATAAATTTTATTGTTTGACTATTTAGACGATACGCATTTTCAATTTGTTAGCGAAGTTGCAAAGTAACAATGAAAAATTTGAAAATGAGAGAATTTCAGAATTTGGGTGTGTCCCTCGCAAAGCCTCGGGCCGGGCTTTCCGTTACAATCTCCCGCTCAAAGCCGCGGGAGGATTTTCACTGCAATCCCTCACACATCCTTCATAGCATATTCACCGGAAACGAAGATTGATTTTAGATTCTAGAACATTGAATTTCATGTCTATCCGTAAACATGCACAAAAAATTTGTCACCGATTGTAGTGAGTTTAGATTGCTTCGCATTTGGTCTTTAAACAAAAAAAGGTTGTCATTACAGCAACCCTTTCTTCTATTCAAAATATAAACAAACCTTATTGTTTCATAAACTTCGCAAACTCACTTTTGCCGCTGGCATCCGTAATTTTTACCATATAAAGATTTACCGGTAATTCAGCAATATTGATCGCATGATTTCCTTTTGCAGTCGTTGAAAGTACTTTACTTCCATTCAAATTATAAATGTCCACCTGATACACAGATACCTTATCTCCCTTGATAAATAATTTATAATCAGCAGGGTTAGGATATAAACTTGCTTCTTCTTTTTTCACATCGTTCAAACCGGAAGGGCTCGCCTGAAAATTAATCGTAACCATTGATTCTGTTTTAAGAAGTTGCGTCAAACAAAATGAATCGACACAACCACTTCCCATAACCACTAAACAAATAGTGTATGTG
>JANNYV010000032.1:0-6637 GCA_031410275.1 Bacteroidota bacterium | reverse complement strand
TCTGTTTATTTTTTCTCAAATCATGAACTCATTTTCTGGAACAGCATCTTCAGCAAAAATCCGGTAGATACCTGCCGTGAAAATTTGGCCATGCCATACAGAGACAGCAGTGGATATTATATTTTGTACGGGAAAAATATTGCGTTTGCCGGAAAACATCATTCTGTTGTTGCACTCTTCAAAATAAAAAATGATAACGGCATAGACAATGATTATTTTACAAAAAATTTTATTGCCGCGGATAAAGAAAACGATTTTAATCTTGAGCTTACACGCGAAAAGGTGGCCCAATCAGTGCCGGTGATGATACAAAATACAGTGCAATTTTATATTCACAGAAATGAAGATTTTTTGATGGTGAATGATAAAAATGGATGGCGGCTTTTTTTCAGCGCTTTACCATTCATCTTTTTTGGGGTGTCGATACACACCTATTTTAAAGTAGAAAGTAAAAAGAAAAATATTCTGTTGATTTTTAGTTTGTTGTTACTAACTGTTTTCAGCATCCGTATCACAACTTACTTATGGGGCTTCCCATATGACTTTGATGAATTTAGTTTATTTAGCCCCGAGTTTTTCGCCTCAGATATAATAAACAAATCTTTGGGCGATGTATTTATCAATATGTGCCTGATGTTTTGGGTATTACTTTTCTTTCTTATTAATGTACAAGGGCGAATTTATAATTTGCAGAAAAGTAAATTTAGAGCATTGATGGGGATTGGCATTTTTATACTGTCAATTGCCGGCTCCCTCTATTTAAGCGATCTCGTTTATAGAATTACCCGCGACTCTATTATCAATTTCGACACGACTATTTTTTATAAATTAGATTTATTATCTATTGTCGGCATTATGACCTTTATGGTCATTTTTGTAAACATTGTTTATATTGCTATAATCACAAAAACTTATTTGTCGCTTTGTTACGAAAATATATACATCAAATATGTACTTGTAGTTATTTCCTTTATTGTATTTGAATGCCTCCACCTCGATATTGAAAGCAATACAGGTTACTACGTTTTCTTTTGTACAGCTGTTTTGTATTTGATGCAGGATTTGAATTACTTGAAAACAAAATTCGATTTCAATTCATATAAATTACTGATATGGTTATTGTTTATCTCTGCTTCAGGCGCACTTCTTCTTACTGCACTTATTGGCAAAAGAGAATTGACTGACCGCGAACTATATGCACAAAAATTACTGACTAAAAATGAAAATTACGAGCAAGACAATTTAGAAGATAAAATAAAACTGATAGAACAAGATACTGCTATTCATCAATTTATGCTTTCAGATACGATACAGAAAAAAATGATAGACCAATATATTCTGTCAACGTATTTTGCCATGGAAGAAGCTGACTATGAAATCAATGTAAATTTTGATTTGGATACAACAGTCGATGCAGAAAAAAATATTTCAGTAATTAATAATATTAAAAGGCTGGTATCGTTCAGGCAGGTCGAAAACAAGGGATATAAACTATATCCTTCTATTTCACTAAACGAATCTCAACGAAAAAAAATTGAGATTGTACTAAACCGTAAAATTGAACCTTCAATAAATGCATATGCTGATTTATTATTAACGCAAAATAAAGCTGATATACTCAGAAATGATTTGTATTCCTACGCCATTTATCACGACTCAACATTAGTAGAACGCGAAGGTCATTATTTATTTCCGTATAAAATTCCCTTTGGCACACCTGCATTTGATACGAACAACAAAGCATTTATAAAGGATTCTAAAAGCAGTCAATTTTGGCTTAAAAGCGAAGATCAAAGAGACAAAGTTGTTGTGGTTAAGGAGAGCAAGAGTATATTTTTATTTACAACTTTATTCGCCTATATCTTTTTCATTTACTTCGTTACCATCACATTGTATATACTTGGAAATATTATTGCCAGATCAAATTTAATTTACAAACGCTTTATCAATTTATTAAGTATCAATTTGCGTTTACGGATTCATGTTTCTATACTCATTGTAGAGCTTTGTTCATTTATTATCATCGGATATTTCACGTCCGTTATTTTAGTTCAAAAGGTAGATGACAAAATGAGAAGCGAACTGAATAAATATAATTACAGTATACAACAGGAAGTACGAAATAATGATATCGATAGCAAACTACAACAATCTATCGCCTCTGAGAAAGAATTGACTGCTGAAAATATTGATATGATAAAAACAATCTCTGATAGATTTTCAATTAATATCAATCTATACAGCAAAGACAAAGGCAAACTATTATTCAGTTCAACGCCCGAGTTATATAAAAAAGAAATTCTATCAGACAGAATTGAACCAACCATACTTTATAAATTGAAACATGAATCTATCAATAATTTCATTCATGATGAAAAGATAGGAAAGTTGGTATTTTATTCTTCTTATTTTTTAATACGGAATGTAAAGGGCGAAGATATTGGCATAGTGCAGTTGCCATTTTTTCTGTCCAATGCAGAAATTTATTCTGAGAAAACAACCATTATAACAACGCTTGTCAATATTTATATATTTGTGTTTTTAATCTCGGCTATCATTGCATTTTTTCTGACTAAATCAGTAACAAGACCATTTACCTATATCGTCAAACAATTTACAAAAATCAATCTGTCAAAAACAAATGAGCCTTTGAAATGGTTCGATAGTGATGAGATTGGATTGCTCATCAAAGAATATAACCGCATGCTACGTAAGCTTGAAAACAGTACGGTATTATTGGCTAAAAACGAACGCGAAATGGCATGGCGGGAAATGGCCAAACAAGTAGCACATGAAATTAAAAATCCGCTGACCCCAATGAAACTGTCTTTACAAATGTTAGAGAGAGCCATTAAAAATAATGCGAGCAATGTAAATGAAACCGCCATTAAAGTAACAAAGACCTTAGTAGAGCAAATTGATAACCTGTCATTGATCGCCACTAACTTTTCTAATTTTGCGAAACTACCTGTTTCAAAAAAAGAAATATTTGCACTCAATGAAATTTTATATTCTGTCACCGGTATGTATCACGACGATAATAACAATGAATTTTTGTTTATGATACCCGATTATGAAATCATGTTGTTTGCCGATAAAAGTCAAATCATGCGGGTATTTACCAACATCATTCAAAATGCGATTCAAGCCATTCCGGAAGACAAGAAAGGGAATATTGCATTGACGATTTCAAAAATAAAAAATAATCAAGTACGTGTTTCGATCTCTGACAATGGGGAAGGAATTTCGGAAGAAAAAGCCAAGAGTTTATTTCAACCTTACTTTACCACCAAGACTTCAGGCACCGGACTTGGGCTTGCAATGTGCAAGGATATTATTGAAGAAACGGGAGGAAAAATTATGTTCGAAAGTACGGAAGGTGAAGGAACAGTATTTAGTATTGATTTGCCAATGCATATTGAGGATGGACATGAGGAGTAGTTGATGGTTGAGAGTTGTAAGTTGAGAGTAAATATTAGTAAAATATAACTCCTTAACCCACTAACTCCTTAACCCACTAACTCCTTAACCCACTAACTCCTTAACTCAATAACCCATTAACTCAATAACAAACTAAAGAACAGTCTCTCCCATCTCGAGTAATATCTCAAATTCTGTTTCTGTCATGGCACTTACAGATAAGCGTGAAAGCTTAATGAGTTGCATACCTTGTAATCTTTTTTCCTTCTTTATTTGCGCTAAGGTTACAGTCTTCTTCATTTTTTTCTTAGGCTTTAAATCTACAGCCACCCAACCAGGGTCATTGGTTGTTGGATCTTGATAAAATTCCTTTATGACTTCGGCAATGCCCACTATTTCTAGGCCTTCATTACTATGATAGAAAAAAACAAGGTCTCCTTTCTTCATTGTTTTCAAATTATTTCTAGCGGCATAATTCCGCACACCATCCCAATGAGTCTTTTTATCTTTCGAAAATTGCTCCCAACTATATTTGTGCGGTTCCGATTTTACCAACCAATAATTCATAACATATTACTTTCTACAAAAGTATAAATTAAAAATCCAAAGATTATTTATTTTATTAGATTTGTATCTTATGTTGAAACGGAGTCATGTTGCACTACTTTCTTGTTGTTTGTTACTCAATGCATGTATGATGCAGATGCCATTTATGTCGAAAAACAAAATGACGAAAGCAACAAAAAACACAACTGTTCATGACACTAAAATCACTTCAAACAATACCGATGAATTTCGACCTGTTGCACCAAAACAAATTGATATACTGCATACAGATTTAGACGTAAGTTTTAACTGGGGCAAACATGAATGCATTGGGAAAGCCACACTAACATTGAAACCGTATTTTTATGAGACCGACAGTATTGTACTCGACGCAAAGAATATGACCTTTAATGAAATTGCGCTAACCGATAATGAAAATAATTCTGTTGAGTACATAACCACCTATGATAAAAAAACGCTTCGTCTGAAGTTAGAACATAAAATTTCGTCGCAGGATACACTCAAGGTAATGATACGATATATTGCACGACCTGATGAAATTGAAGCGAATGATGGCAAATCTATTCGTGATGACAAAGGACTTTACTTTATCAATACCGATCATAGTGAACCTTATAAGCCCTTACAAATATGGACTCAAGGAGAAGTGGAAGCAAGTTCGTGTTGGTTCCCAACAATAGATAAACCGAATGAAAAATTCACATTGAAGCTTTCGATTACAGTGAATAAAGATTTTACAACATTGTCGAATGGTGTTTTAACGGCGACGAGTATGAACGGTGTTTTAAAAACAGATGTGTGGGAATCAAACAAACCAATGCCGGCCTATTTAGTTATGATGGCAATAGGTGATTTTAAAATTACAAAAGATTACCTGACCACCAATTTCAAAGATTCATTTGTGACCGTTACTTACGATACCATTCATATCATGAGTACGGATTCGATACCAACGTTGGTCAGAGATTCATTGATTGAAATCAAAAAAATAAATTATAAAACCAGCACCAAAGATTTATTGAATGGTGTTGAAGTCAGTTATTATCTCGAGCCTGAATACTCACCCTATGCACTGAATATTTTTAAAAATACGCCGGAGATGATTGACTTTTTTGCAGGAAAATTGGGCGTCGATTATCCATGGGATAAATATGCGCAAGTGGTTGCCCGCGATTTTGTTGCCGGTGCAATGGAAAATACAAGCGCTACATTGCATGCAGATTTTGTTCAAAAAAATAACCGCGAATTAGTGGATGGCAACAATGACGATATCATTTCACATGAACTTTTTCATCAATGGTTTGGCGATTTAGCAACCTGTAAATCCTGGAGTCATTTGGTTTTAAATGAAGGATTCGCAACCTTAGGTGAACAACTTTGGGTTGAATATAAATATGGCACAGATGCCTCATTGCTAAAATCGAGTACGGCCTTGAATCGTTATTTGCGCGCCACCCGTGATGGAAATGATATTCCTATTATTCAATTTAACTACAAAGAGCCAGATGATATGTTTAGTATTATCACCTATCAAAAAGGTGCACTGGTTTTAAATCTGCTAAGGGCTGAATTAGGCGATGAAGCTTTTTTTCTGGCATTAAAAAATTATCTGAATCAATATGCCTATAGCAATGCAGAGATTGATGACCTGCGTCGTGAATGCGAAAATGTTTCAGGTAAAGACCTGCTCTATTTTTTCAATCAGTGGTTCTATAAAGGTGGGCACCCATCTATTGAACTCAGATATGATTATGATGATTCAAGTAAATTACTCGCTGTTACAGTAGAGCAAAAGCAAGCAAAAGAAACCGGCTTGTTTAAATTTCCATTGTCTTTTAAAGTTACCCAAGCGAATCAGATAAAATTTTTCAACTTCGATATCGAAAAACGTATTGAAACATTTTATGTAAAGAAATTTGATACCGAAAGTGTCGACTATCCGAATGTATTTGTTGACCCTGATGCGACATTTATCGGCGAAATAAAAGACAATAAACCATTTATCAATTATATCAGAACGTATTACAGTGCCGCTAATTATATTGAAAAATTTCGTTCACTAAAAGAGTTACAACAATTGCAATCAACCATTGATACAGCTCGTGAAGTATTACTCATGGGGATCAGCGACCCAAATGCCGATATCAGAGCCAATGTCATCGAATGGATTAACTGGTCAAATCCTAAAAATCAGAAAGAGGCCAAAGACATTCTAATTGATATGGCCAAGTCAGATCCTGAAACTCAGGTTCGTATCAAAGCAACCGAAGCCTTGGCCAATTTAAACGAAACTGCTTTATTAAATACGCTTCACGATTTAACAAACGATTCATCTTATACAGTAGCCGCTATCGCATTAGGAGGTATTTATAAATTGCTACCCGATGAAGCCTTACGTCTTTGTCCTCAATTAGAAAAAGATGCGCGAAGAGATTTATTTAATCAAATAGCAAGCATTTATTCAACGAAAGGAAGCAAGCTCAATGCAAGCTTTTTCGAAAATAATTTACTGAAAGTATTCGGTCGCACACGCTCTTCACTTATTGAAGAATATGCCGATTTTTGTACACGACTCAATGACGAAAGTATTTATACGCAGGCAACTACTCTGCTAACAGACCGGGCATTTAATGATAAATTTCCATTTGTC
>JANNYV010000031.1:0-1642 GCA_031410275.1 Bacteroidota bacterium | reverse complement strand
CGAAACTTCGACCTATACTTCCTGACAAATAGCCATTCGAAAATGGATTGTACCTGTGATTTATGGTTAGTGAGCCCATCACGTCATGGTTTAATATGCCATAACTCATGTCACCGGCAATTGAAATATTTTTCTTTGATTGAAATATTTTGAAATACGTAGCGCCCAATTGGATGCGTGCACCACCCGGTAAGAAAGGAATATATGTAGAAATAAGTGGGTTGAAGAAAAATGACCGCTCTTTCTTTCTGTTGTAATTATCCTGACCAAGAAAAAGAATTTTCATGGCGGTTAACTTGTTTGCGCTTTTGTCTATCGAATCTAAATAAGCTTTCGAATGGGTGGCTCTATAAATACTATCATTTTTAATAATAAATTTTACTTCATTTTCATTCAATGGCTCCTTTCGAACCGTGTTCCAAAATGTTGAATCTTTTTTATACGCTTCGAGTGTAGTTGAACTTATTTCGCGATTAAAATATTTTTTCGAAAACTGGGTATCAATTTTATAGTGATCATATACAGCAACCGTTCTTCCTGATGATGTAGACTTGCCGCTTTTAGAGCGATAGGTAAATTCTTGCCGCACAGGCAGCCATGCTTTATTATCGACAAATTCATTTTCTTGTTTCGCTTCGAAATAATCATACTCAGGCATATGATAATTTGGGAAAGTAAAATTAGCTGAAAGGATCGTCCACGAGGTATCAACAATTCGCACATCACCTTCGATCAGCGCATTGCCAAGACGGCTAGGAGAAAAATGAATCGTATAAATGGTGTACTTGTCTTTCCGCTGAATGTTTTTTGTTTTGTATTTGTATGCAATTAATCCACTGTAGCTGATTGGTGAGAGCATTGGTGTTTCGGAGAGCGCAGGTATTTTAATCAGGTTATTGTACAAACTAAAATCTCCATCGGTCGTTGTCAGAAAAAAGAGACTGCTTCTGTCGCCTCGTACTTTAATACCGGTTCTTTTTTCTTTTAATTTGTTAGGGTTTTCAAAATCCACCTGAAGATATACTTCCGTCATATTCATCTCAGGCAACTTCGATGCAAGAACAGCTTTGGCTGAATCTGTTAATTTATTTAGTTGATGTTTACTAAGTGGTGTTTCATTTTCTTCAGTGGCCCTGATATACACTTCGCCGGAATATGAATTAAATGCATCGGTTATTTTATTCTTCTGCTGAATGACATTGCGTATGAGTTCTTCAGCCTTATCTTTTCGGAATGAAACAATTTTTACTTCATCAATATTGCTGCTGTTTTCTTCGAGAATCACATTTTGTGAAGCTCCATTTTTTCTGTGAACAAATTTGATGGATTGTTTTTTATACCCAATCAACGAGAATACTAATTCATATTCGCCTTCTTCTAATTTAAATTCGTAATGACCTTTTTCATCAGTCATGGTCCCAATTTGCAGACCTTTTATTTGTACGGTTACAAAACCTAATGGCTCTAATTTTCCATTGGTGACATTGCCTTGTAAAAGATATTGTTGCGCAGAAAGCTTGCTCATTGAAGCAACAAGAATGCACAATATTATTATAGACTTCCTTCCCATGTATATTTTCATTTGAGCTAATAGCTTATGGCTGTTAGCTAATAGCTTTTGTTTGTCATCTGAAATTTGCCG
>JANNYV010000030.1:0-5143 GCA_031410275.1 Bacteroidota bacterium | reverse complement strand
CTTCCTTTTCATAGACTATCTTTGGGCTATTGCTTTGAACACCACAAAAAATATTGCCCTTGTCGGAAATCCCAATAGCGGAAAAAGTTCGCTGTTTAATTCACTCACAGGATTAAATCAAAAAGTAGGAAATTTTCCGGGTGTAACCGTCGATAAAAAAACAGGGAAATGCATCGTCTCTTCTGAGCTCACCGTCAATATCATCGATTTGCCGGGTACCTATAGTTTATACCCCAACAGCGCTGATGAAATTGTGACCTTCGATGTGTTGTTCGATGATGATGATGCCGTAAAAATAGATATAATTATTGTGGTTGTCGATGCCTCTAACCTGAAACGCAATCTCTTGTTTTGTTCGCAAATCATGGATCTAAAAAAGCCCGTGATCGTTGCCTTGAGTATGCTCGATATTGCCAATCAGAAAGGTATTGCTATTGATATCAATGGACTTTCGCGTGAATTAGGATTTCCGGTGGTGGCTATCAACCCAAGAAGCAATAAGGGGACTATCGAATTGAAGAAGCAAATTGCATTAACCGCATCCTATAAACAGGAATATAGCACCCACGATTTTATTGATAATTATTCCTTGGCTAAAGAGACCATCGATATTGTTAAAAAATATAAGACGGTTACCAGTGATTCCTCCGCCGTACATTTTGCTTCCGCCTTTCATAATCTCACGATTCTTTCTGAAGAGAGTAAAGTAAAATTGACGGAAGATTTGAGACATATTGGATTCAATAAAACAAAGATACAAGCTGAAGAAACATTGATGCGATATGCACGGATCAAAAAAATAATGCAGACTTGTGTTGTTGAAAATGACCCGCTGATGAAAGAATTATTTAGCCGGAAAATAGATTCATTTCTTTTGCATCCTTTATATGGTCAGGCATTTTTATTATTGGTGCTCTTTCTTTTATTTCAATCCATTTTTTGGTTGGCCGATTTTCCGATGCAATGGATAGATTTCGGATTTAGTCAAGTAAGTTCCTGGTTTAAAACAAATTTACCGGATAATTTTTTCACTGATTTATTTATCAACGGAATTTTAGCCGGTATCAATGGCATTGTGATTTTCATTCCGCAAATCATGATACTCTTCGGTCTGATCACCATTCTCGAAGACACTGGTTATATGTCAAGAATTAGTTTTCTCACCGATCGTTTGATGCGAAGTGTTGGGCTCAATGGCAAATCAGTCATGCCGATGATCAGCGGTATGGCTTGTGCAGTGCCAGCCATCATGGCGGCACGCACCATCGAAAATAAAAAAGAAAAATTAATTACCATACTCATTACACCACTCATGAGTTGCAGTGCAAGACTACCGGTATACACCGTACTCATTTCATTGGTTGTTCCAAATCAACGAATTTTAGGTGTCTTTAATATGCAAGGCTTCGTGATGATGGGTTTATATTTCGCCGGATTTTTTATGGCCCTGCTGATGGCAAAGGTGCTTGATTTTTTTATCACACAAAAAGAGAGAAGTATTTTTCTCATGGAGTTGCCGGTATACAGAATGCCGCAATGGAGAAATATTGTAATGACCATGATACAAAAAGCCAGAGTGTTTGTGTTTCAAGCAGGAAAAATTATTTTTGTTATCTCCATTATTTTATGGGCCTTGTCTTCCTATGGTCCCGGAAAAAGTGACGGGCATTTTGTTGAAAAAACACAATTACAAAATTCATTCGCAGGTATTGCAGGCAAAGCAATTGAACCCGCGATTAAACCGCTGGGCTTCGATTGGAAAATTGGTATTGCACTCATCACATCGTTTGCAGCACGCGAAGTATTTGTCGGTACCATGGCTACGCTTTATAGTGTCGATGCAAAAGACAGTAAAACATTAAGGCAAAAAATGGAAACCGCCACATTCTCCGACGGGTCAAAAGTATATACATTGGCAACAGGTGTTTCATTGCTTTTATTTTATGCCTTTGCAATGCAATGCATGAGTACAATGGCCATTGTAAAACGTGAAACCGGTTCATGGAAATATCCTATTCTGCAATTTATCGTAATGGGTTTAATGGCATATCTGAGCTCCTTGATTGCCTATCAGGTATTAGCATAATTTATTTTTTGGGGCTCAGCTTTTGGATCTTCATTCATCTGTTGTGGCGATGGCACCGGGTTAGCATTCTGCCATTATTAAGCCATGCATTTACCAACGTTTCAACCATAATCATAAACTATAACGAATATGATTCGGAACACCAATGTTAATAAATATTCACATAGCCCGTCTCTATCAAAGCTGTTCCGTCAAAGAGTTGAAAACTATAAATGCCTCTCGAATTGAAATTATTTTTATCTAAAATCAAAACAGGTTTCGATACACGTGATATACGCAACACTTCATTTTTAGATGGATCATAAAAACGAATCGTATACTTATGATTTAAGGCATCCTCTAAATTGATATTGATATGACCCGTATATGGGTTCGTATATATTTTTGAGGAAGGAGTAAAATAAAATTCTGTTGGCGCTGCAGGAGTAGCGGTTTCAGTTTTACCTGTGGTGGTTGAAACCGGCGTAACCGCTTTTGTGGGGCCTGTTTTTATTTTTTCTTCAAGTGATTTAGCGATTGTTTCAGAATCAAGAAATACTTTATACGTATTACTAAACCATTCCAAGTCACCACCAAATTCAATAGATAAGCGATAATAATTTTTCCCGACAACAGGATGCAAATCTTTATAACTACCATTTCCTTTCTTCGGTGAATTGATAACACCAATGGTTGTAAAATTTCGTACACTGTCTGAAGAGCGTTGCACAGCAATTGATTTAATTCCATCATACTGACAATACCAACTCAACATATTTTCCGCGTGCTCAGTAGTGATGCTCATCATCGGTAACATCGACTGTGTTGCATTGGGTGCAGTGGCGACAGCGGTTTGCGCGTTGCCATAACATGAACAAACAAGAAGAATAAAAAAAAGTGTTGTAACCCTCACGCCTTATTTTTTGATGCGGACGAAGGTATTACATTCTACCCACCACACATACAGTTTGTGCGACAAATTTATTTACTTTAACGATTGTCAGTTGATACTATGTATTGACGGTGCATTTCAAATTTCCGCTCCATTTTTTATAGTGACGAATGCATTTCGCTGACCTTAGAAAAATGGCGTTAAGAAAATCTTTTTGAATGGCGAAAAAAATGAAAACAATTGCACCTAGTCAAATAAAGTGAATTCATTTAATCTAACTACCTAAGATCAAGAGAGAGCATTAGATTCTTAGCTTTTTCATTTTCGTCATTCAAGAAGATTTTTAGTCAATTTTTAGTCAGTCTTGTCCTGACTGAAAACGTCAGGATTGCTCCACTTTTTTGTCAAGAAAAAAGTGGAAAATATAATTGGGAACCGAAAAATTTAAGGTCAGTAGTATTTTCTAAATTTAAACACAACTTACGAAAATTTGAAATGCGCCCATAATTTTTATTCTCAAATTATATTTTATACATTTGAAAGAACAACTAGTTTATGTCAACGAACATCAGTGAACTCTCAGGACGCAAAGGACTCAAAGAAAATTTATTTGAGCAACTCGGTTTGTTGGCAAAAGAAACGGGCACACCATCAGTCGATCAGCTCGAGAAATTAGCGTCAGAGTTTTTAGTAGGAAAAGCAAATACGTATGGCAGTGCTTCGTTTTATGATTTCACCAGAGAAGAAAATAAAGGCAAGAAAGTATATGTGTGCAATGGCAGTGCTTGCTTATGTGCAGGCACACAAGATGAGGTGCATAAAAAATTAAAACAGCATTTCAACGAAGAAGAGATAGGCGATATGTGTTGTCTTGGCAGATGTCATGAGAACGCAGCCTTTCACGTTGATGGAATTAATTATAGCGGTGATGCCATTGACCATTTTGTAGAAGTCATTGCACAAAAAGAATCAGATAAAATAAAACCGAACGATACCTATCATGTCAATCATTTGGGTACTCCTGTATTGACACAAGTGCTTCCTGAAATTTCTGTTTACTATCAACTTTTAAAATCGGCATTACAAAAATCGAGAGAAGAACTCCTTGAAGAAATAAAAATGTCGGGTGTAAGAGGCAGAGGTGGTGCGGGTTTCCCGATGTCGTTTAAATTGGAAGCCTGTAAAAAAGAAAACAATGAAACAAAATTCGTGGTCTGCAATGCAGATGAAGGTGATCCAGGTGCATACAGTGATCGTTACTTATTAGAGCAACGACCTCATAGTGTGATTATGGGAATGATGATCGCCGGATATATCATAGGTGCAGAATGGGGCGTGCTATATATCCGTGGTGAATATCCTGAAGCCGTGAATATTTGCGAAGCGGAAATAAATAAATTACGTGAGCAACATATTGTAGGCAAACATATTTTCGGAACGGATTTTAATTTTGATTTCAAAATTATTAAAGCGCAAGGTGCTTATATCTGTGGTGAAGAAACAGCTTTACTTTCAAGTATCGAAGGACAACGACCGGAGGTACGAGTTCGTCCTCCGTATCCTGCACAGAAAGGCTTGTTCAATAAGCCAACCATCGTCAATAATGTGGAGACACTTGCTTGCCTTCCTTATATTATTGAACATGGAGGAACACAGTATTCAACAATCGGAAAGGGAAAAAGCACCGGAACAAAACTAGTTTCATTGGATGGCTATTTCAATAAGCCCGGAATATATGAAGTAGATATGGGAACTTCACTTCGTGTTGTAATAGATGAGTTGGGTGGTGGATTTAATGCTACTATTAAAGCCATGCATATTGGTGGTCCGTTGGGTGGTTTAGTACCTGTTCATAAAATAGATGAGCTCAGTATCGACTTTGAAAGTTTTAGTCAACAAGGTTTTTTATTAGGACATGCATCGGTAGTTTGTATTCCTGAATCATTTCCTTTGATAAAATATATCGAGCATCTCTTTGCCTTTACAGCACATGAAAGTTGCGGTAAATGTTTCCCTTGCCGTATAGGAAGTACACGAGGTGCAGAGATGATGCACAAAGCACAAAACGATGATTATAAAATTGACAAACAACTTCTACATGATTTATTAGAAACGCTCGAAATAGGCTCTCTCTGTGCCTTAGGCGGAGGCTTGCCCTTACCAATAAAAAATGCGTTGACGTATTT
>JANNYV010000029.1:0-2313 GCA_031410275.1 Bacteroidota bacterium | reverse complement strand
ATATTATTTTATTAGAAGATGTAATCCGTCATTGTTTGCCAAAATTATTTACACAATTTGGTTTTGATACCTTTGAAGGATACATTATAAAAGTGACACGTGATGCAGAATTAGATATCGATAATGATATCAATACTGACCTGATTCAGCGAATTGAAAAAGGATTAAAAAACAGAAAGAAAGGAAAGGCTGTACGATTGGTATATGATAAAAGTATTCAGAAAAACCTGTTGAGTTATTTAATGAAATTATTAAATCTCAAACCAAGAGAACACCTTGTTCCCGGTGGCCGAATACACAACTTTAAAGATTTTATGGATTTTCCGACAGAGGTATTTGTGAAGCATGTCACTCGAAATAAACCTTTTGTTCATCCGTTACTAACGCAACCAATTCGTATTTTAAATGTATTAAATACACGGGATGTCATGTTGCATTTTCCGTATCATTCATTCGATTCAATCATAGATTTATTGCGTGAAGCGGCCATTGATCCTTTTGTTGAAACAATTAAAATTACCTGCTATCGTTTAGCAAAAGAATCTAAAATAGTCAATGCATTATTAAATGCCGTTCGCAATGGTAAAAAAGTTACAGTAGTATTAGAACTGCGCGCACGTTTTGATGAAGAAGCGAATTTGAAATGGAAACGAATACTAGAAGAGGAGGGTGTGTTTGTGAAAGTAGGATTGCCGGATAGAAAAATACATGCGAAGCTTTGTTTAATCTCAAAGAGGGTTTCGAGATCGCTTAAACATTATGGTTTTGTGAGTACCGGAAATCTGAATGAGTCAACCTCAAAATATTATGGCGATCATTGTTTACTTACCTCCCACGCCGGTATTGTTACAGATATTGCCAACGTGTTTGAGTATATCGATAAACCAAATGATATTCAATTATTGAAAAGGTGCAAAGCATTAATTGTTTCTCCATACAATACCCGAAGTTTTTTTCTGCAGAAAATAAAAGCTGAAATAAAGAACTACCAAATTGAAAAGGAAGCAGGTTTTATAATTAAATTAAATAGTCTGGCAGATGATGTGCTGATTGACGAAATTTATAATGCGGCAAAATCAAATGTAGATTGTAAACTTATTATCAGAGGAATTTGTTGTGCATTAACAGCAAATAAAAAATGGCCTCAACCTATTCATGCCATTAGTATTGTAGATGAATATTTGGAACATGCGAGAGTATTTTATTTTAAAAATGCAGGCAAAGAAGATATTTATATTTCGAGTGCGGATTGGATGGTACGTAATATTGATTACCGGATAGAAGCAACGGTTCCGATTTATAATGAGGAAATTAAAGAGGAATTAAAAATGATATTGGAAATACAATTTAGTGAAAATGAAAAAGCAAGAATTCTTGATAATAAACAATTGAATGAATATGTAAAAAAGGAACCGAAGCAAAAATCTGTTCGTTCTCAGGTAGAGATTTATAATTATTTGAAACAGAAGCGGTATTAGGGGGAAGTCCTAAGTCGTAAGTCGTAAGTCATAAGTGGTAAGTCATATGTCTTAAGTCCTAAGTCTTAAGTCCTAAGTCGGAAAGTATAACCAATTAGCAGTGCTATGCCTTCTGCATAATTCTTCATTCATAATTCTTCACTTATCATTCTTAATTCAATATTCATCATTCATAATTCCACATTCATTCCTACCTTGCGCACAATAATAAAGTATGAGATTAGCAGCTATCGATATAGGTTCAAATGCCGCACGCTTACTAATTTGTGATGTCACGAATTATAAAGACGGTAGTTTAGATTATACCAAGGTAAATTTTCTGAGAGTACCGTTGCGTCTTGGTTTTGATGTATTTGAAACCGGTATTATTTCCGATAAAAAGAGAACGGAATTATTAGAGACAGTGAAGGCATTTAAACATTTACTGAATGTATACCAAGTCAAAGGGCTGAAGGTTTGTGCGACCTCGGCAATGCGTGATGCAAGAAATTCAGCAGAAATTGTGCAAGAAGTAGTTGATGCAACCGGTATTCAAATCAACGTCATTACCGGAAGTGAAGAAGCGCAAATTTTATATGAAACACATTTAGCAGAAAATATGGATACCAAAAATATGTATCTATATATTGATGTGGGGGGCGGAAGTACCGAACTAACTTTTTATGGGAAGAACAAGCAGATGATGAAAAGATCATTTGATATTGGTACGATCCGCTTATTGCAAAATAAAATTGATGATGATACTTGGGATGAATTGAAATTATATGTGAAAAATAATATCAAATCAAACTTGCCAATCGTTGCTATTGGCAGCGGTGGAAATATTAATAAAATT
>JANNYV010000028.1:0-1571 GCA_031410275.1 Bacteroidota bacterium | reverse complement strand
ATTGCAACTCCGGTTCCGCAAACGCATTTTTAAGTTTAGTTGACAATGATTTTTCAATTCGAATAGATGAATTTAATTTCATGGCAGCTATAAACGGTAAATAAGCGCCATCATCTAACAATCCTGTTGTAGATGAAAATCCTTCTTTCCATTCAACCCCTTTCAGTTTCCCGGGTTTGTATGTGGCGAGCAATTCAGTTCCGTATAATGTCGCTCCCTGCTGTCTGTAGCGAAACACCGGGAAGCCGAAAAATTTCTCATTTGTACCGGACAAATAAATATAATGAAAGAAACGATTGTAATAAACAGAGCCGGATAAAAAGAATTGTTGCTTTGTATATTCAATTGTCAAATCGCTATTCAAATTTTGTTCAACCTTCATCGTTGGGTCGCCGATTTCATATCGATACACACCTTCATGAATTCCATTCGATGAAAGCTCAGCCAAATTTGGCGCACGAAATCCGGTCGACAAATTCGATTTCAAACTCAACGCTTTCATCGGGTTAAAAACAAATCCTAACATCCCATTTCCGGTGGTACTATTTTTTACAAACGGATGTATTTCTTTGTCCGGCGAGTTTAATGTTCGGGTTTGAAAGGTTTGTATGTTTTTCATATTAGCGCCAAGTCCGGCCTCTACTATCCATTTATGTAAAAATAATTTTACGTAAGCCGCTATATTACCTTCTATCATATTGGCATCCGGGATAATGATCCGTCCACCATAATTTGTATTATTGATATAATTAAACTGCTGATTGGTTACAAACGTTATTTTTTTATTGAGTTCCTTTTCCCATCTTAAATTTTCGAGCCCCGAAACCAAATGCATATTCAAACTAATTTGTCCGCCGCCTTCATCCTCTCTTCGCGAATTTGATTGCGCACCAACATTCAATTTCAAAATCGATTTCTTCAATTGAAACGTATTTTGCGAATTCAGCAAATTCAACATCACAATATGATGCGGTCCGGCCATGGCGCGGCTCCAACGGGCATCGGCCGTAAATGAACTTAACAAATCTTCTAAAATAAAACCGTATTGATTATATGAAAAATTATAGGTGTTCTCTTGTCTCCAATTCTTTTTTTCAAATCCAAAACCTGCTTTTACATAATATCCATTCCCTCGCGAATTCAATACACGGGTATTGCCACCATCGCTATAATCAGCATGATTTTCTATTCCAATTCGAATGCGTGACCACTTAGGCCCTTTCAATTTATTTAGGCCAATATCTGTAATGCTTCCCAATGAGTTTGAAAATAATTCTGTTCCTGCATCTACATGCATGCCCTCATACGAGGGTTTTTCTTCAATTACGTTAATAACACCGCCAATCGCATCCGAACCATATAATAAGGATGCGGGGCCTTTAATTACTTCCACTCTATTAATACCGATATGCGAAAGCCCAAGTCCATGTTCATCCTGCCATTGCTGATTATCAAATCGCAAACCCGAAAGAGAAATTAATAACCTGTTTCCGTACAAACCCCGAACAACAGGTTTTGCAATAGAATTGCCTGTCGTCATTTGCGAAATGCCCGGAAGTTTTGCCAATGCA
>JANNYV010000027.1:0-1982 GCA_031410275.1 Bacteroidota bacterium | reverse complement strand
TGACATTATACATATAATATTATCAACATAAGTATATAAATAACTAACAATTAACAAATAATTACTTGGGTGCTATGCAAGGGGAAATAAGCTGCCTCAGATATAATAAAAAGGCTCTCAATATTGAGAGCCTTTTTATTATATGCTGACTAAAACAAACTACACCTAAAACCTACTTTGTTTCTTCAACAATTTCGGCATCCTGTACATCATCTGTTGTTTGCTCTGCAGATGCATTTGGCTGAGTACTTCCCCCACCTTGTGCTTGTTGTTCGTTCATTGCTTTATAAAGCTCTTCGCTTGCAGCTTGCCATGCAGCATTTAACGCTTCAAGTCCTGTATCGATACCGGCTAAATCTTTTGCAGCATGTGCAGTTTTTAATGTTGCCAACGCCTCTTCAATTACTGTTTTCTTATCTGCCGGAATTTTATCGCCATAATCCTTCAATTGCTTTTCGCTATTGAAGATTTGACTATCGGCCATATTAATCTTTTCAATTTCTTCACGAAGTTTCTTATCAGACTCTTCATTTACTTTGGCATCATTCTTCATTTTCTCAATTTCCTCCTTGCTCAAACCACTCCCCGATTCAATACGGATATTCTGTTTTTTACCCGTTCCTTTGTCTGAAGCAGATACCTGTATAATTCCGTTGGCATCAATATCGAAAGTGACTTCTATTTGCGGCACACCACGTGGTGCAGGCGGAATACCATCTAAAATGAAACGTCCCAAATTCTTATTGTCCTTTGCCATTGGTCGTTCTCCTTGCAATACATTGATTTCAACACTTGGCTGATTTTCTGCTGCAGTTGAAAAAGTTTCCGATTTTTTTGAAGGGATAGTAGTATTGCTTTCAATCAATTTGGTAAATACGCCACCATAGGTTTCGATACCTAATGATAAAGGGGTGACATCTAATAATAGCACATCTTTTATTTCGCCGGTTAATACACCACCCTGAATAGAAGCTCCAATAGCGACTACTTCATCAGGATTTACACTACGATTTGGTTTTTTCCCAAAGAATTTTTCAACCACTTCCTGTATTTTAGGAATACGCGTACTGCCTCCTACCAAGATTACTTCATCCAAATCTTTTGCTTCGATACCAGCGTCTTTCAATGCTTTACGGCATGGCTCCAAGGTACGCTCAACTAATTTATCGACTAATTGCTCAAATTTTGCTCTAGTCAATTTCTTTACCAAGTGCTTTGGTACATTATCGATAGCAGTAATATAAGGCAAGTTGATTTCTGTTTCTGTAGCTGATGACAATTCTACTTTCGCTTTTTCGGCGGCTTCTTTCAAACGTTGCCAACTCATTGGATCTTTACGTAAATCAACATTTTCTTCAGCTTTAAATTCATCGGCTAACCAATCCATTACACATTTATCAAAATCATCTCCACCAAGATGTGTATCTCCGTTTGTCGATTTTACTTCAAATACACCATCTCCCAATTCAAGCACTGACACGTCGAATGTACCACCGCCCAAATCAAACACCACAATTTTACTATCTGTATGTTTTTTGTCCATACCATAGGCCAAAGCTGCCGCGGTTGGTTCGTTGATAATACGTTTTACTGTTAAGCCTGCAATTTCACCGGCTTCTTTTGTTGCCTGACGTTGTGCATCATTGAAATAGGCCGGTACAGTAATAACCGCTTCCGTTACTTCATGACCCAAAAAATCTTCCGCTGTTTTCTTCATTTTCTGAAGCACCATAGCAGATATTTCCTGTGGTGTGTAAAGGCGACCATCAATATCTACACGTGGTGTATTATTATCTCCTTTTACCACTTTGTAAGTACTTTGTTTAATTTCTTCTTCCACCTCATCAAAGCGGCGACCCATAAATCGTTTAATACTCATTACGGTATTCACCGGGTTGGTAATTGCCTGACGTTTTGCAGGATCACCGATTTTTCGTTCACCATTTTTCAAAAATCCAACTACCGAAGGTGTGGTTCGCTTT
>JANNYV010000026.1:0-3200 GCA_031410275.1 Bacteroidota bacterium | reverse complement strand
ATTCGATTGGCCGATGGAACTGCAAATCCTAATACTCTATATGCAAATTTTTTATTAGCGATAGACAACTCTTATTGGAAAACAATAATGAGAAGAGTAACGGGAAAAGTGTTTGGAGAATATAAATTTATTCCTTCCTTGAAATTCACTTCTGATTTCGCTTATGATTTATTATCTCAAACAGAAGACAACTGGAACGGTGCAAATGTTCCTTTTATGGCTACCAATGGCGAAGTGTTTGCTTCATCTGTAAACAACGAGACTTATATTTGGTCAAATTATTTTTCGTTTGATAAAACGTTTGGCGATAAACACACTATCAATGCGGTCGCAGGTATGGAGTTCAATGATTTCAACAGAAGATATCAAGATGTAACTAGTATCTATTTCCCAAATGACAACTTTCAAACTGTAGATGGTGGTGCCGAAGTAAATGCAGGATCAGGTAATGAAACTGATTATACCTTCTCATCACTTTTTGCCAGAGCGTCCTATTCTTATGCCAATAAATATTTATTGAAGGCAAGTATACGTCGTGATGGCTCTTCTCGTTTTGGTGCAAATTACAGATTCGGAACTTTTCCTTCATTTTCTGCAGGATGGATAGTGTCTGAGGAATCCTTTTTGAAAGAAAATAATGTGCTTACATTCTTGAAATTAAAAGGAAGCTGGGGTAAATTAGGAAATGCTGAACTTGGAAATTTTGCTTCCCGTCAATTGTATGGTCCAAATTCATATAATTTAAGATCAGGACTTACCTTTAGACAAGCAGGTAATCCAGACCTTACTTGGGAAAAATCTTCTCAAATCGACTTAGGATTCGAAGTTGGTTTAATAAACAAATTTAGTTTAGATTTCGACTATTATAAGAAAACTACCGATGGATTACTATTTAGCGTTCCATTGGCTTTGAGTTCTGGGGCTGCAACAATTAACCAAAATGTAGGTATATTGGAAAGTAGTGGACTAGAATTCACCTTCAATTTAAATAATATTGATACTGACAAATTGAAATGGACAACTAATTTCAATGTCACTACCAATCAAACTGTTGTAAAAGAATTGCCGAATAACAATACAGATCTTATTGGTACATTCACTATCAATAGAGTGGGTGAAAATGCTTCTGCATTTTATTTAAAAGAATATGCAGGTGTTGATCCAGCTAATGGAGACGCATTGTATTTCTTAAATACAAAAAATACAGACGGTTCTTTGAACAAAACTACTACTAACGATTATGCTGCGGCTCAACGAATTGTAACCGGAAATCCATTCCCAGAATTAATGTTGGGATTGACCAACACAATTAACTTTAGTGGATTTGATTTCAGTTTTACATTCCAAGGAGAATGGGGAGCAAGTATTTACAATTCAGCAGGTATTTATCAATCAGTAAATGCTGATTATTTCGACAATCAAACAGTTGATCAAATGAATCGTTGGCAAAATCCTGGAGATATTACCAATGTACCTCAAGCTAGATTGTATGATGGCAATGGAACAGGAGCTTCAACGCGTTTCTTGCAAAGTTCTGATTTTATTCGTTTGAGAAATTTAACTTTTGGTTATTCACTGCCAAAAACAAGTCTTAAATCAATGGGAATGAGTAACGTTCGTTTTTATGTAACGAGTGTAAATCTACTAACATTTACTAATTATGATGGCTATGATCCAGAAGCAAGAAGAGATGATACAGGCATTGGAGAAGAGTTTTATTCTGCTCCACCTGCAAAAACTATTGCATTAGGTGTAAATCTTAATTTCTAAAAACTAAATCAAATGAAAACAAATAAAATAATCTTATTTACAATTTTCACAGCATTTTTTGCAAGCTGTGAAAGTCAATTAGAAATCGACCCTAGACAACGTGAAGATCAAACAGTAACACTAAGTACTGAAAAAGGTATTTCTGATTTATTAGTAGGAACCTATGCGATTCTTGCAGATGCAAATGCTTATGGAGGAAGAATTCAAGTTTCCGGAGATCTATTAGCTCAAACCGGTGTTACAGCAACCACAAATTTTAGGTGGAGAGGAACATTTGCTACATTCAGACAAATGTATGCTAAAACTATGTTAGTAGATAATACTCAGGTGCGCGATATTTGGGAAGCTTGCTATCAAACAATAAATGCTACAAATATAATAATCGAAAAAATTGGTTTAGTTGAAGATCCAGAAAATGCCAAAATTATGGTAGCAGAAGCACAGTTTTTGCAATCGCTAGCTTATTTTGACTTGGTGCGATTTTATGCAAAACCTTATGATGCGTCGCTAGCAAATAATAGTCAATTAGGTGTTGTAATTCGACCTACAGCGATTTATGATTATGCGAACACAGACTTAGCTAAAGAAAGAAGTACTGTTGATGAAGTATATAATTTAATTATAAGCAAATTAAATCAAGCTTATACCGATTTACCAGAAGATAATGGTTTTTTCGCAAATAAATATGCAGCTAAAGCATTGTTAGCTCGTGTGTATTTACAACAACAAAATTATACAGCAGCTTTAAATGCTGCACAAGATGTAATTGAAAATAGTGGAGCAAAATTATCTGCAACTTATAAAGATGCTTTCAACCACGATGCGAATCAAATTGAAGATATTTTTGCTATTCAAATAACTACTCAAACTGGAAGTAACCAATTGGTAAATCATTATGGTTCGGAAAATGTTGGTGGTCGTGGTGGTGATATCGAAATCAGAACTACTTATTTGAATAAGTTTTCTGATTCTAATGACGAAAGACGTAATTTTAATTATATCAATTCAGATAATGGCCGAAGATTGACATCTAAATATACAAATCAGTTTGGCGATGTTCCTATTATCCGTTTTGCCGAGATGCTTCTAATTCGTGCAGAATGTAATTTCAGGCTTGGTTCTAGCATTGGAGCTACACCAGTAGATGACATAAATGCTTTGAGAACTCGTGCTAAAGCCGAAAATTTCACAACAATTACTTTATCTCAAATTTTAAATGAACGTCTCTTAGAATTGGCTATGGAAGGTTTTGCAATTCACGATATCAAAAGAACTAAAGGATCTGTTAGCGCTGCATACCCTTGGGATTCGGATTTATTAGTATTCCCTATTCCGTTAAGAGAAACTGATTATAATAATAAAATAACTCAAAATCCTGGATATTAAGAAATTTGTATTCTAGCTTTATTAAACCATCTATTAATTCGGAT
>JANNYV010000025.1:0-2784 GCA_031410275.1 Bacteroidota bacterium | reverse complement strand
GACCTTAGAAAAATGGCGTTAAGAAAATCTTTTTGAATGGCGAAAAAAATGAAAACAATTGCACCAAGCCAAATAAAGTGAATTCGTTTAATCTAACTACCTAAAATCAAGAGAGCGCATTAGTCTCATAGCTTTTTCATTTTCGACATTCAAGAAGATTTTTAGCCAATTTTTTGACAGTCTTGACTTTTTGCTCCACTTTTTTGTCAAGAAAAAAGTGGAAAACAGCATTGAGAACCTAAAATTTCAAGATCCGTAGTCTTCTTTAAATTTAAACACAGATTGCGAAAATTGAAATGCACTCGGTTGAAATTAAATCAAATAAAAAATTGTCGATTCATTTTTTTTCTTATTTTTAAATTACCAAATCATAACCATGTCAGAAAGCCTACTACAATTTATCTGGCGTCATCGTCTGTACGCCACATCCAGTATTTTAAAAACAATCGAAGGCGATGAAATTATTGTATTGCATCCAGGCCAATTAAATACGCATGCCGGTCCGGATTTTTTGGAAGCCAAACTAAAAATCGGGCAAACACTTTGGGCCGGTAATGTAGAATTGCATTTGAAAAGTAGCGATTGGAACAAGCATCAGCATCAACAAAATATTCGGTATTCGAAACTTATTTTACATGTGGTATACGAACATGATGCAGACATTGAAACCATGAACAATACAGTATTTCCAACCTTAGAACTGAAACATCATATTGATGAAAGACTCTTATTGAACTATGAGCAATTGATGCTTGCGACGAAATTTATTCCTTGCGAAAAAAGTATACAGCAGGTTCGGGAATTGATTTTGCATCAGCAACTCACTCGAATGTTAGCCGAACGACTCGAAGAAAAAACCTTGCATATCAAAGAGCTGTTGAAGAAATATAATAACAATTGGCAAGAAGTATTTTATGTGCAATTGGCTCGGGGTTTTGGTTTACATATTAATCAGGATGCGTTTGAACAATTGGCGTTACAAACACCATTGCAACTGTTGGCCAAACATAAAAATAATATTCTTCAAATTGAAGCTTTGCTGTTTGGTCAAGCCGGATTTTTGTTTGATTATTTTGATGAGCCATATCCATTGGTATTGCAAAATGAATATGAGTATTTAAAAAAACTTCATCACCTAAGCGCCATTGAAAAACATCATTGGAAATTTCTCCGCTTGCGACCAGCCAATTTCCCGACACTTCGTATTGCTCAGTTTGCTCAACTCATAGTGGACTCGACACATTTATTTTCAAAAGTTATTGAAGCCAACTCCTTGAAAGAGATTGAAACATTATTTAATGTGATTGTTTCTGATTATTGGTTAACACATTATAACTTTCAAGAAAAATCGTTGATACGGAATAAGTCATTGGGCACATCATTCGTGCAAACGATTATTATCAATGCCATCATTCCTGTTTTATTTATTTATGGTAAATTACAAGGCCAAGAAAAATATTGTGAAAAGGCAATTGAATTTTTGCAACAACTTCCGGCGGAAAAAAATTCAATTATAACCGAATGGAATCAGATAGGTATTAAAACTCAATCGGCAGCAGACACACAAGCGCTGTTGCAATTGAAAAAAAATTACTGTGATACAAAGAGATGTTTGGAATGTGGAATTGGGTTTGCAATTATGAGGGGGGTAAGTCATGAGCAGTAATACCATCTAAGATTTATAAAATAGACCATAGGGCTATTTATAAATCTTAGATGGTATCATGCCGATTGAAATACTAGTGGTCCATATAGTATTTCAGTTCGGTATAAGAAATCTTAGATGGCCCGGACTGTAAACGTCAGAGTGCCGATTGAAATATTATTGGTCCATATAGTATTTCATTTCGGTATAAGGTATAAGTTGAAAGTGAATTCCCTAACATCGAGCATCAACCATTGGACATCAAAATCTGTTCAGCATAAGCTAATGCATAGTGCTAGGGTGAGAGGCTGCCTTATAAGACAGCCTCATTTGAATGTCTTGTTGTTGTTTGCAATTTTAAAAATAGTTCTTCCAACTTTTTAAATGAGTGCAAGACTACTCCTTCATTACCTTAATCACATTTTTTCCTTCATCTGTTTCGAGAACACAAAAATAAATTCCTTTAGGTAATAAACTTAAATCAATAGTAAACCGGTTATACCCTTCGAATAATGTTGTTTTTTTTGCAACGGAAATAATTTTATTTCCTGTTAAATCTGACAAATAAAGTGTTGCTTTCTTCTCTTCACTCATGAGTATTTCAAGTGTTGTATATCGATCTGCGGGGTTCGGAAAGAATTGCATATTTAATGTAGTTGTATTATGTAGCAATGTATGAGAATATCTTGCAGATACGGTGTCACAAGCCAGTGTATCGGTTGCAGTGAAATCGTGATCGCTATGTTTTACCAAATAGGTTGTCGCTAAAATTGTATCATGATTCATAATTTTCCAAGTCAGCGTGTCTTTTACATAAGCCACATAACCTGAATCAGATTTGCAGGCTATATTCGACGAATTGCTAATTTCAAATAATGAAAATTTAGTTTGAAACAATCCTGTCAACCCAACTACATTTCCTGCTGTGTTATAATCTATCGTTTTACAATCCATTTGACTTCCGCCGGGATTATTACTCAGAATTTTAGGGATAATTACATTGCTAGCATTGCTCATATTTATTTTAATCAAATAACCTTTGTTCGCAGCGTAGTCGCCATAAACCCAGATATGACGGCTATTTCCTGAAGCGGATTCATACAATAAATCCTTTGGAATATCAGTGGCACTGTTTGGAT
>JANNYV010000024.1:0-2420 GCA_031410275.1 Bacteroidota bacterium | reverse complement strand
GTGCAAGAAGATGGACATATACTGACGCAACAAGAACAAATTGATATCTGGAAAAAACAACAGCAAGAAATTAAACAACAGACTAAATAAATCAACTTTTATTTTTTAAAGAATAACACATGAATAAAATTACCCTACAATTCATACTCATTATTTTATCAAGCACATTCAGCTTTGCTCAGAATGCTAATTGGTCTGCCGTGAAGCCTGATTTTTTTCCGACTAATGTAAGCGGGCAAATACATGGACTTAGTCGAGTGAGCCAATTAAAATTTCATCCAAGCAATGCCAATAAAATGTATGCAATCAGTGCACGTGGCGGTTTATTTATCAGTACCAATGCCGGCACATCATGGACCGTTGCACCCGGAACAGATTTCATGCCTTATGCAAGACTCGCTTCTATTTGTATAGACCATACCAATGACCAAATTCTTTATCTCGGTACCGGTGATCATAATTATTATTATAGTGGAAGTGGTGTTTGGAAATCGACTGATGGAGGAATCACATTTACACAAACTACATTAAACAATCGTTTAATTGTGGAGATGATTATGGATCCTTTAGACAATGCTAAAATTGTGGCGGTCACTGATTCGGGTATTTATAAAACCGTGAATGCCGGAGCAACATGGATATTAAAAACCACAGCAAGACCTTTTGATGATTTGAAACAAAAAGCACCGACATCAAGAGTGTTGTATGCAGCGACAACTGACTCTGCATTTTTTCGTTCAGCTGATTTTGGTGAAACATGGTCGCAAATCACAACAGGCATTGTATTGCCGGCCGGTATTACAAATGGCAATGGATGCAGGATAGCCGTATCGGCTTCTGATACCAATGTAGTGTATTTGAGTATGGTGGCGAACGGAGGAACTATTTACAAATCTAATAACGGAGGGGCAAGTTTTATTGCAAAGAAAACTGCCGCCTCACCCTATATTACCTATTACTCGAACAGTTCTACATCTTCTTCGCAAGGTGATTATAATTTCGGATTGGGTGTCGATCGAACGAATCCGGCGATTGTTTATTTGGTTGCACATTGCGTTTGGAAATCGGTTGACAGTGGTGCAACCTGGACGCAACTTACAAATTGGTATGCCGGTGTTCATACCGACATGCATCAAATATTTACGAACCCTTATAACAATACTCAACTATACAATATGAACGATGGTGGTGTATGGCTGAGTACAAATGGAGGAACCACATGGGCACCCAAAAGTGATGGCATTAATGGCTATGAAATTTATCATGGTAGTTGCAGTCCAACTCGTAAAGACATGTTTAGTATTGGCACACAAGATAATGGCGAACTGTATGCAACAACTTCAGGTTGGTTTACAAATCGAGGTGGAGATTGGGGCTCAAAATGTTCCTTCGATTACCGGGCAAATAGTTCGATGGTGTATTATCAGGAAAGTAATAAACGGCGATTAGTGACAGGAAGTGAAGCGACATATGGGCTTCCGTCAAGAGTGGTTGATTTAGATGATATTACCTTTCACAGAAGCAATCAGGATTTGGCATTTGTTGCAGATAGTTTTATTTACCGAACAACAAACTTGACCGCCACAACTCCAACCTGGACACAGATTGCAGCCCTCGGAAAAAAATTGATGGCTATTCATAGTTCATTCGCTGATGCAAATCGTTTATATATTGTTGCCAATGATGCAACTATTTATGTCAGTACGAATGCATTGAGTGCCACACCAACATTTACTATGTATACATTGCCGAATGCAACAAACAATGCGGCGACAATTACCACGATTAAATCAGCGCCCAATACAATTTATGTGACTTGCAATACACAGGTATACCGTTCGATAAACAATGGAGCCAATTGGACGAATGTCACCTACAATTTACCTTCAGTTAATCAGACCAGAATATTAGCAGATGAATATTTTTCGGCCAATGAATTAGTTTTTATTGCTAGTAATAATGCCGTGTATTATAAAACCGGTACTGCTGCCACATGGACCATTTACAACACAAATCTTCCATCACGAACTACTGCAATTGATATGTCTATTTTTCATGATAGCACCACAAATACTGCCCTTCGATTTTTTTCCTATGGCAGAAGTGTATGGGAAACTCCTATTAATAATTTGCATGCGGTATCTGCGAATTTCACTGCAGATAACACAAATCCTTGTCTAGGGAATACCATCCAATTTTCTGATGCCTCATTGGGAAATATTACTTCACGAAGTTGGACGTTCACCGGTGGCACACCGGCCACCTCAACCGCTACTAATCCAACAGTAACTTACAGTAGTTCCGGTAGCTTCAATGTTTCGTTGACTGTATCCGATGGAGTTACTAGTGTCATGTCAACTTGATATTGTCGTATAATATTTTTACCTTTGTTGTCTAAACAATAAGGTATGATAAAATAT
>JANNYV010000023.1:0-3452 GCA_031410275.1 Bacteroidota bacterium | reverse complement strand
ATAGGCAAGCTATAATTATTATTAATAAATTTATCGGACGAAATCAATGTGCGCATCGACACAATTTGCTTCTTTAAATTCGGCACTTCAATACCGATGGTTCCTTTCCCCGGAATGGGCGCTATGATACGAATACCAAGGGCTGATAAACTTAGTGCAATATCATCTTCGAGGTTTCTGATTTTTGAAATACGCACTCCTTCTGCAGGCACAATTTCATATAAGGTTACTGTTGGTCCTACTGTGGCTGAAATTTTAGAAATCGAAATTCCAAAACTCTTGAGCGTATTGATAATTTGATTTTTGTTTTGCTCTAATTCATTTTTATCAATCGAAATTTCATCCACTCCATGTTGATCCAATAAATCTAAGGTCGGGTATTTATAATTTCTCAATTCCAAAGACGGGTCATAAGGCTCATCACTTGCAATAGAAATATGAGCATCTTTCAAATCAATTTTTCCTTCTTCTTTTTTAAATACTTCCAAGGTCAAATCGTCTGTTGCAGTATGCTTGTTCAAATTGGATTCATCAAGTTCAGAATCCAAATCAATTTCGTTTGTCTGTATTTCTGTTTTCGTATCAGTTTCCCAAAAACTATCAGGCACATTTACCGGCTCCTCATCAACAGCAATTTTTGTTGATTTACCTTTTCCGTCTTCTTCAACAGAAAGCTTTGCCTTGAAATTTTTATCATCTATTTTCGTTGCAACAACGGTTTCATCCATTTCTTTTTTTGCAAATAATGAATGCCATATTGGTAAATGAAAAATGGGATTAAAGAACATGATTAATGCAATAATGCCAAGCCCAAGTATAATAAACAAGGTTCCCATTTCGCCTGCAAACTGATTGAGATAGGAAATAATTTTTTCACCCATGGCACCACCAAATGAAAATGCGAATTTATTTGCTGGAAGAAAATAGGCGAATACCGGACTTAATAACAAAATAAAAATCGTTGAATAAAAAATTGTCTTGAGCGTCGAAAAAATACGGCGAGGTACAATTAAATTCAATCCCCAAATACCAAACAACAGAATAAAAATAAACGACGCAATCCCAAAGCCATTGAAAATAAGTTGATGCGATACATAGGCACCAAGACGTCCGGCTTTGTTGAGAATGGTTGCATTGTTGTGCAGTAAAAAATCAAATCCGTTTCCTGCATTATATACTTTATCCTGATCACTTTCCCATGTCGACAAATAGGAGCTCAATGCTACGGCAAGAAAGACCGTTAATAAAATAAAAAGTAATCCAATAATTTTCCTCATACGCCCATCAGTAAGGAATGAAAATTTAGAATTCGATTTCGACTTCGACACATTTTTACTACTTACTTTTTTTGATGAGGTATTTTTTTGATTCGCACGTTGAGCCATGGGCACAAACCTACATTATTTTATTATTTCAAAAAAGAACTATTGTGAAGAGTGGATGTTCGGGATTCGATGTTCGATGTTCGAGAAGTCTACTATGTTTGAATTTATCGCTTTGAATTTGAAAATTATCATCCAACGTACGATGTGTGAGGGATAGAAGTGGAAAGCCCGGACTATACGTCCGCCTCGGCGTATAGGAGGACTTGGAACGGATAGCCCGACCCCGAAGCGAAAAGCTATGCTAACTTCTCAATTAGATTGAAACATGATGCTTTTCTGCTTCGGGGGCACACTCCAAAAAAAGAAGAGAACTTACCCACTGAGAATCCAAAAAAAATTATTCATTAAAAATTCCTAGGTTTGTTCTTCAATTATATTCTATTGAAAGTAGCATCAAATAAAGCATCCCTGTACAAAAGAAAATTCTTCATTCTTATCTTAAGTTTCATTGTATGTAAATGTGAAGCTCAAGTATCAGATACCCTCAACGGCTATGCTCATAAAGTGAACGGCGAAGAAATTACTTATTTTTCTCCTTTACATCAATTTGCAACAACGGCTTTACTCACCCGTGCGAACGGCCATATGTCCATTGCCTGGGAAGCGCCAATGTATAAAGGCATGCGGAAAATGGTGACCTATGAATTGTTGATTGGTCACTCGACAGGTACTAGCAGTGGTGACAGGAAATTTGATGTGTCATTGAATGGCAAACAACTTTTTACGATGACCACATTGATGAAGAAAAAAGATCATTACCTGTTATCAGGAAAAGGGGAACTCAATACTGAATTTAAATTTATACAACAAGAGTTTGATATCAATGGCGATGCTTTCGGAAAATTATATATCAGTATTCCTGCATCGCTGGCTCACAAAAAAAATATCCTCAGTATCAATGGAGAGAATGAAGACAGTCGCGATTGGCTCATGGTTTTTATGTATCATAAAGGATTAAAGATACTGGCAGAGCCAACCAACCTCATCACACGAAAAGAAAACAAACGACAGTTAAATTTATATATCGATAACCCCTATCCTGATTCTACATTCATCTTAATAAAAACAAAACATAGTGTATTCGAAAAAAAACTCGTCAATGGGTATAACAAATTGAGTGTGGCTGCCTATGCCAAGGAATTGACAGGAATTGATACGATTCGTTTTATTGTCAATCATTCAGATACATTATATAAGACTGTGGAATTGAGACCAGTAAAAAATTATGTATTGCATATCATCCATCATTCACATAATGATATTGGGTATTCGAATTTGCAAACGGATGTTGAAAAAATACAAAACAAAAATATCCGGGATGCCATGAGTTGGATAAAAAATAATTCCGCCTCCATTCAAAAACCAATTTGGCATATTGAATCACTATGGGCCGTTGAAAATTTTCTGCAAACAGCCACGCTCGAAGAAACCTTACAGTTTGTAAAATCGGTGCATGAAGGTCAATTGGTTTTGTCGGCTAACTATGCTAATATTCTTACAGGTCTTTGTCAACCCGAGGAACTAAATTGGATGCTTGAATATGCAAACAAATTAAAACAACAATATAGCTTCCCAATTCAGAATGCGATGATTACTGACATTCCGGGCATTTCATATTCAGGCTTGCTGGCCTATGTGAATAATAATATTTCATACCTTTCTCTCGGCCCGAACTATGTCGCCAATTTGCCCGACAAAGGTGATCGTATCGGCTCGGTAATAAAAGCGCAAGGTGATAAAATATTTTATTGGAAGCCGGATAGTTTCTCTCAAAAAAAATTATTAGTATGGACAGCCGGGAAGGGCTATTCGCTGTTTCATACTATTACAGAAAATGAAAAGCAACAAGGTTGGGAGCAACGTATATCACAATACTGCAACGAACTGCAACAAACAAAGTATCCTTATGACATTGTACAATTGCGTTACACAAAAAACAGTGATAACGGACCGGTCGATACAACACTTAACTCTTTTGTTGAACATTGGAATGAACAATATATCATACCGCAACTAAAAATTTCGTCAGTCAATATATTATTCAAAGAGTTTGAAACAAAATATGGC
>JANNYV010000022.1:0-4167 GCA_031410275.1 Bacteroidota bacterium | reverse complement strand
CGCTGCTTTGAGCGGGAGATTGGAGCGGACAGCAGGACACTTGCTGAATAATGATTGGATGCCTGGCTACAAAATTGAAATGCATACTATCTGCATTTATATTGCATCTACTCAACTCGTTTAATTTCTGCGCCTAAATTCTGTAATCGAATATCTATGTTCTGATAGCCTCTGTCTATTTGTTCACTGTTTTGAATAATACTTTTTCCTTGTGCTGAAAGTGCGGCAATCAACAAGGCTAATCCGGCTCGAATATCTGGCGATGACATTGTATTTCCGCGTAACGGAAATTGTTTATCTAATCCCACAACCACCGCACGATGCGGATCACAAAGCACAATTTGCGCACCCATATCAATCAATTTATCGGTAAAGAACAAACGGCTTTCAAACATTTTTTGATGAAACAAAACGGTCCCTTTGGCTTGTGTGGCAACCACCAAAGCAATACTCACCAAATCGGGTGTAAAGCCCGGCCAAGGATGATCGTAAATGGTGAGAATATCGCCACCAATAAATCGTTTGATACGATAATGTTCCTGTGCCGGAATATGAATATCATCTTTTTTTATTTCCATTTCAATACCCAAACGGGCAAACGTATCGGGTATACAACCTAAGTGTTTGACATTACAATCTTTAATTAAAATGTCACCGCCCGTCATGGCAGCAAGCCCGATAAATGAACCTACTTCTATCATATCCGCTAGGATGGTATGATCGCATCCTTTAAAACTATCAGGCTCTACACCATTGATGGTTAATAAGTTTGAGCCCACGCCACTGATACGTGCGCCCATGCGGTTGAGCATACGGCAAAGTTGTTGCAGGTAAGGTTCGCAGGCCGCATTATAAATTCTTGTTTTGCCTTTTGCTACGACAGCGGCCATTAAAATATTGGCAGTACCTGTCACCGAAGGTTCGTCGAGCAACATATACGTACCGACTAATTCGTTTGTTTCTAATTTAAAGAAATGTTCTTCTTCATTGTACTGATAGGAAGCACCTAATTTTTCGAAGCCAAGGATATGTGTATCTAATCTCCGGCGACCAATTTTATCACCGCCCGGTTGAGGTATATATGCCTTTTTATATCGGGCTAATAAAGGACCGGCAAGCATCACGGCGCCACGCAGTTTACCTGATTTCTTTTTGTATTCGGGACTGATTAAAAATTCAAGGTTTACATTTTTTGCCTGAAAGGAATATTCATTGGGTGAATGTTTTTCAACTTCTACGCCTAAATCTTTCAGCAATTCAATCAGCATTCGAACATCAAGTATATCGGGAATGTTTCGAATGGTAATTTTTTCAGCACTTAATAAAGTACAAGCAATGACTTGCAATGCTTCATTTTTTGCACCTTGTGGTGTCACCTCGCCGTTGAGCGGAGTGCCTCCGTATATTTCAAAACTATTCATGCTTTGCAAAGTACTAAAAGACAGGAATGCTTAGTTATTATTCGGGTTATTTTTTTTCTTGAATTTAAATTTATTATTCCGGTTGTTATTGCCCATACTACCATTCCCCATATTACTATTTCCGGTATTGCCGTTTCTGTTATTGCGGTTATTGTTATTACCACTATTTGTTCGGTTAAACATTCGTTTCGAAAGCCCTTGTGGGTTTACAGGATTAATGGTTGGCAAATCGGTACTGTCTACAAAATCTTTAAATTTAATAGCGGGATCATAAGTCAACTGCCCTTTACTCATGGCAAACAACTCATCTTTTATCATATCGTCATGTACCGCTTCCTTGTGCCAGTTCGAGTAAGCCACTTTCATAAACAAGGCAAGGACCTGAATAAAACCTTGTTTCTTTTCCTCATCCGTTTCGATGAGTGCTTTATCATAAATTCGTTCAAAGGTTTTGCCGAAATGATTCCATTTGATTTTATTTTTAGGATATGGAATCGGATCGGGTTTACGTTGCTTTACTTCCTGAGTCGGAATTTCGTAAGGACAATCGACATCTAATTTATAATCAGAAATTAAAAATAAATGATCCCAAAGTTTGTGTTTATAATCTTCGATGGTATTTGCCTGAGGGTTTAAAATGGCCATCACTTCAATAATTACTTCGGCATTTCGTTGACGTTGTTCACGGTCTTCCATGGTCAGCAATTGCTTTACCATATCGTGAATGTTTCGTCCGTATTCGCGAATTTTCATCAGTTCGCGGGTAGTGTTATATTCCATGTTTAAATAAAATAAATTTAATTGTTGTTTTAAAAAAGTAAAATGTCTTGTATTGTTTTTGGGTCTTCGTTTATCAAAAAAAGTAGAATAACTTTTTTAAACCCCGGTCAGATAATTTTCTCGTGCTTTATCTGCGGACAAATATAGGGTATTTTGGGTTTAAATGCGAAAATTCGATGTTCGGTGTTCGATCTCCGATGTGAGGGATGTCATCTATTAATTTTAATTTTTCCTTAGTTTGAAATTTTCTTTTCAGTTCGTCCGAACATCGAGCATCGGGCATCGGGAACCGGACATCGAACATCGAACATCACACATCCATTCGAAACACCGTCCATTCATCCATTGCTTTTGCACCTAAGCTTTTATAAAAATCAATAGCAGGTGTATTCCAATCGAGTACAGACCATTCCATTCGTCCGCAGTTTTGTTGTTTTGCAATAGCGAGTAAATGAAAGAGAATTTTTTTTCCATAACCTTTACCTCTATAAACGGGTTTCACAAAAAGATCTTCGAGATACAGTCCATTCTTTCCTAGAAAGGTTGAGAAATTATAGAAATACAAGGCAAAGCCAACAGGATGTTCGCCTTCAAATGCCAAGACACAATGTGAAGTTTTTTTGACAAATAATTGTTCATGTAAAAGTTCATTTGTCACCACCACTTCATCTAACATTTTCTCATACACTGCCAATTCTTTAATAAATGAAATGATTAAGTCAATATCATGTTCATCAGATTCGCGAATAACAAAATCATTCATTAGGCCTCTTCATTTTTTAATCCGTTTTTCAAACTAATACCCAAACCGCCGATGGTAATCAGCAAAATTAAAATAGATGAAATCATACTGACCGTTGCCCATTTGAAATAAGTATCCGGATGAAATTTAAATTCAATTTTATGATTACCCGCAGGGAGATATAAGCCACGTAATAAATAATTTGTTTTTATAATCTCTGTTTCTTTTCCATCTACAAAGGCTTTCCATCCTGCTGGATAATAAATATCAGAAAACACGGCAAAGCCATCTTTTGCATTGGATGAAGAGAAACTCAAGTCATTCAATCCATATTTGGTCAATTGTATTTTACTGCTGCTGTCTTTTATAAATGTATTGACGTTTTGTTTCCAGAATTTCTTTTGCACTAAAGCTGTTTCATTGGCTTTCCATGGATTTGGAATCTTGGCAGTATCCGCAAAATTTTCGGCATTCATTCCCAACATCTCCTGATCAGCATTGTCAACTACTTTCACATTTTGCACAAACCATGCATTGCCACACGCATCGCGATTGGGTTGTATGGCGGCTTCCTTATTTTGCCCGTTGAAAATAATATATTTTGTATTCAACATATCCAATACCTGGGCATTCATTTTTCCGTTTGATAAATGATTGTCAATTAAATCCTGATAGGTTTCCATTTTTGCCGGATGATAACCACCTACACATTTATTATGAAAAGCCTGCATGGCTTCGTTATACGGGTCTTGTGTTAAATCGTATACACGGTAATACGGGTCAGGGTCTTGTTTCAATTGCCTGTCTACAGGTCGCGGATTAAATTGGGCTTCAAAATCTTCTTTGAGTGAATAATTATCTTCCGAAATATATCGCTGTCCGATACTCATTAAATCGATGGCCACTAAAAGACCTATCGAAGCCAATGCAATTTTCATACTTATTTTCTTTTGTACAAAAAACCAAAGCAAGGCTGCAGCAAGTAAAATTATTTTCATTATTTGATAGTTGATATACGGCAATTTAAATATAGAAGAATTTTTAGTATATTCTAACTGAGACCAAGATTATATTCAATAACCCGCTCATTTTTTATAAACTTATCCACGTTATTCAATCCTAAATAAACAATAGCTTCGTCAACGGACATCGAAGTGTTGGTCAGCGCCCGTTCGGGGATCATCCCGATCAGTTCACTTCCATTGGTTTCAATGCCTATCTCCT
>JANNYV010000021.1:0-9521 GCA_031410275.1 Bacteroidota bacterium | reverse complement strand
AGAATATAACGGGCTTCACCGGATGATTTATTATCACCTAAAACCTGTGTACAGATTTATAAAAATTTTTTTGTAAAAGCGGTGGTTTGCCCCATAAATCCTTTGACGGTAGTTGTATGATTTTGACAAAGCATAGTTGGTATCGGATCAAACTTGGCAGAAAATGTAAAGAGTGTAAAATAATCTGATGCAAAAGGAACATGTCTTGTATTCGTTGCATCGATATCTGAATACTCATATTCCATGGGGTTTGTTTTCAGATTAAAATCTTTGAACGCCAAACATTTTTCATAATTCAATTTCGATTGTGCAGAAGGATCTGCAGCATCGCCATCATACATTTTTTCACAAATATCGGTTCCTTCGGCGGCGAGTGCAATATCATAGCTATCAGTGGCGCTGCACATGGCGAACATATAACCGCCACCAATGACAAACTCTTTTATTTTTTTAGCGATGGCCAGTTTTAGTTGAGATACTTTTGCAAAGTCATGTTTTTTTGCCATGGCCTCATTCTTTTTTACATCGTCTATATACCATGGGGCTGTATTGTAAGCAGCATAAAATTTTCCGTACTGTCCGGTAAAATCTTCGTGATGTAAATGCAGCCAATCGTATTTTATCAATTTATCATCTAGCAATTCATCGTCATATACTTTATCAAAAGGAATTTCAGCATAGGTCAACACCATAGTCACAGCATCATCCCATGGAAGTTTACCGCCTGGGGTATATACAGCTATTTTAGGTGCTTTCTCTAATCGAACAATATCCATGTTTACATCAGGGTCGGCAATTTCAGTGAGAATGGAAGTATACTTTGCTTCAGGAATTAATAAATAACTCACATTGCGGATTTTGCATTCACTTTCCATTTCCTGAAAATAATCGAATACAAAACTTCCGCCTCTATAATTTAATAACCAATCTACCTTTTCATTTTTCGATAATACCATGTAGGCAATGCCGTATGCTTTTAAGTGGTTAGTTTGTCCGCTTTCATCCATTGGAATAAGCATCTTCATGGCCTGTACTTGTGAAGTACATAAAATAAAAAACAGGAGGTAGAATATTTTTTTCATGTGGGTAAATGAATGTGCTTTCAAAAGTAAAAAGTGTTCTGATAGGGAGCTGTTAAACTAATTGTAAAACTCTCCGTTGTAAAATAATTTATAGGCATTAAGTCCAACTTTATATTGTAGTACATCATAATCGAGACGCATATCTTGCAAACTCATCGACGTGATATCATATACTTTTCCTTTCGAAAACATACGCAAAACGTTTGACTTATTCACATAAGCCAAGGAGTTGTAGTTGATTGTAATTTTATCGGGATAATAATTGTCTATCATAATTTGCTCACCCTCATAAAATGCTTTGAAGGCACCATTCGGATCTGAGTAGGCAACCACTCGATCGGCAACAATATAGGATGGTTCGTAATAACCAATGGTGTACAGATTTCCCTCATAAAATATTTTGAAATAACCATCATTGCTATGAAACGCTACCACATCGTCACCAGTCATAAATGACTTCGGTGCAAAAGGATCAATTGTATAGGTATGTCCTTTGTGATAAATTTTAAATTGGTTATTGATATCAACATACGCAACCGTATTTCGTCCCACCTGAAAAGCATGTACCGCTTGATTTTCGAGCGTTTCTACTTCATTATTGTAAAACACTTTAAACTGATCATTGTAATTGATATAGGCACCAATATTATCAGAGACCTTAACAGTACTGTCGAATGTAAAGTCATTTTCACTGATAGATAAAAAACCTTCAAGCTCTGTAATTTTTCCGTTGTAGTACGCATTAAAAGATGATTTATTAATATCATAAAAAAGTACGATACTATCGCCCATTGCATACCGGTCGCAAAGTTTCGAAAGAAGCACAATATCATTTCCGTCGACCACAGAAATCATTTTAGCGCTTTTATATAAAATTAAATTATCAGAAACTTCAAACTTGGTGGTGAATAAATCGGTGATGGCGGTGACGGTTCCGTCTTTGTATACTTTAAAATTTCGGGCATTGTCGATATAGGCGACTGAGCTCCGTCCGACTTTAAAATTGATGGGTTGACTGGCTTCAATTCTGTTGACGGCACCATTGTCAAATACATAAAATTCATCACGTACATTGGTATAGGCCGAAAAAGGTTGCGATTGTCCGGTGAGGGAAAAGGCGATGCATAGAAGGAACAAAATTTGTTTCATGTCAGGTATTAACGTAAAATAAAATTTTTCAGTATCTGTAAATATCGGATTTATTTTGATTTAAATTCAAATTTGTTTTTCAAACTCTATCCTTAAATACTTGTTTTGTATTCCTAACATCTGACATCTATCATTTGACATCTATTATTAACCCATTTTATTCCGCTTAATCAAATACGAAAGTAAAATTTTATCAAAGCCTTCATTGGTATTAGCGTCTACAATATCAATTCCAAATTGACCACATTTCAATGCGAGCGCAGAGCGGTAGGCAGCCATTTGTTGGACGTATTCTTTTTTTAATTGGGTCGAATTCATCAATAGCTTTTCACCGCTTTCCATGTCTACAAATTCGTAAGGGCGATTTTCAAAATCAAAATCTACTTCATATTTCCCATCCTGTACATGAAATAAAATCACTTCATGTTTATTGTATTTCAAATGTTGCAAGGCATCGAACAATTCATCGGTGTCGGAAACCTTATCAAGCATATCGCTGAAGATAATGACTAATGAACGCTTATGTAATGTATCAGCTATTTGATGAAGCACATTTGCTGCATTGGTCGATTGACGTTCGCCTTGATAATTTAATTTTTTTTCGAGTTCAGTCATCATCATTTTTGTATGCACTGTATTCGATTTACAAGGTGTATGCAACGTGAGTGATGAATCGAAAAAAGAAATACCGGCAGCATCTAACTGCTTTTTTAAAATGGTAATTAAAGACGCTGCAGCCAAACAAGAGAATTGTAATTTATTTGCTTGTTTTGAATCCTGCGGAAAAAGCATAGACGATGAACAATCAATCACAAGCTGACATCGTAGATTGGTTTCTTCTTCAAATTTTTTAATAAACAATTTATCGCTTCGCCCGTATACCTTCCAATCGATATGTTTTAAATTATCACCAATATTATAAAGACGATGCTCTGCAAATTCAACTGAGAAACCATGAAATGGGCTTTTGTGAAGACCAATAATAAAACCTTCTACAACCTGTTGAGCGAGAAACTCAATATTCTCAATTTGTTTGTCTAAAACCATGCTTTAAAAATAATTCGTAAAATTATCCAATATATCTAGTGTAAAAAAATTAGTTTTATTATATTTGGCTGATTATTGTATTTCAATGAAAAAAATCTTACCCATTTTAGTGCTGTCAATATTGCTTTCAACAAGTTCTTGTACCCGAGAATATATTTGTCAGTGCACTATAAACTATACAGGGAATCCTCCCGGATTACCCGAAACTACAGTTGTAGAGTTTAAAATTAAGGATTCAAAAAAAGAGGCCATCAAGAAATGTGAGGCGAACTCTACGACATCAACAAAGGACGGCATTACGTTAGATGAGGCGTGCAGAATTTACTAGTAGCTCAACTTAATTTTATGAAAAAATTAATTCTTTTTCTGATTGTGAACATTGGAATTTTGAGCTTGCATGCGCAATCTAAATCAAACGGATATTACAAATTGCATCCTGTATGGATACAAATGATGGAGGATGAACAGGTAAATTATTATGAAGCGGTAAAGGCGTTTGAATTGTTTTGGGAAGGAAAAGAAACTCCAACAGAAGAAAATGAATTGTTTGAAGCATCCATCGAAGAAAAAGCACAATCGAATTTTATCGCAAATAAAAAATTGAAACAAGATGAAGTTGCAAGGAGATATTCATTTGAATATAAAAAATTTAAACATTGGCAACAACGTGTATTGCCTTTTGTAAAAGAAGATGGTTCTATTATGAGTAAACAGGAACAACTCGAACTGTGGAAGCAACAACGACAAGGAAGAAAATAATAAATTGAATGGCCTGCATGAAAAACGTATTGATCCTACTTATTTTACTCTTTACAGTTTCTGTTTCAGAAGCACAATCCTCTAATTGGATATTGACCGGGCCATCAGATTTTCCTGTTAATATTTCCGGGCAAATAAATGGAATAGGCAGGATTTGTCAAATTAAATTTGATCCGAACGATAATAATACAATGTATGCCTGTAGCGCTTCCGGTGGCTTATGGAAAAGTACCAATGCCGGAACATTATGGACTCAAATGGGAACCGATGTATTACCCAAAATGGGAACAGCTTCTGTTTGTATCGATTATACCAACAGCGATATTATATATGTCAGCAGTGGCGACCCCAACTATTACAATGATGATTTTGGTATTTGGAAAACAACAGACGGTGGCTTGAGTTGGGTGCAAATGAATACCGGTATCGGAGTGCTGATGGCGGTAGAGTTACTGATGGATTCAACTGATCATCTAACTTTATTAGCGGCCACATCAAATGGTATTTGGAAAACAACAGATGGGGGATTGAATTGGATAAATAAATTGGCAGGTAATCAATTTACCGATATGAAGTGGAAGCCCGGAGTAGGAAGTTCTATGGTATATGCAGCCTCAATGAATAAATTTTTTAGAAGCACAGACCGTGGTGATACATGGACAGAAATTACTTCAGGTTTCGCCGGTTTGCTTGGCGGCGGTGTGCGTATTGCAGTCACTGCAAACGACCCGGCGAGAGTTTATGTTGGCACTGTGCATGATGAAGGCACTATTTTTAAAAGTGTTGATTCAGGATTAAATTTTATAATACAATATCATAACCCTACATGGAGTTTAACAGGCTATGATTCGACCGGAGGTGGACAAGGAAATTATAATCTTTGTTTTGAAGCAAATCCGTCAAATGCAAATCAACTTTTTTTAGGGTCACATAATATTATGCGGAGTAGTGATGGCGGTGTCACTTGGCAAAAATTGACCACATGGTCGCAAACTGTTCATACCGATATGCATGATTATCTTTTTCAACCCGGTACAAATAATTTGTATCAGGCAAATGATGGTGGTGTTTGGCTCACATCGAATGCCGGTGTTGCATGGACACAAAAAAGTAATGGATTGGGTGTAACTGAAAATTATCATGCGGCAGTGAGCCCATTGTATAAAGGCCTTATCAGCACAGGTACACAAGATAATGGTGAACTTATTTACATTGACACAAAATGGAAGACAAATCGGGGTGGTGATTGGACAAGCAAATTGCAGATGGATTATTCGGTACAGAAATTTGTGTATTATTTTGAAAGTAAAAAAAGAAGAGCATTGCCTTCCGGAGGTGATGACGTGTATAATATTCCACCGGCCATTTCATCCACCGTATTAAAACATGCATTTTCTTCTGATGATCAGAACCTTGGTTATATCAGTGGAAATAATATTTGGCAAACAAAAAACTTGGCTCAATCTTCACCGGTGTGGGCGCAAATTGTTACATCAGCGTCGAGCATTAAGTCAATGGCCGTATGTAAACTACATCCGAATATTTTTGCATACAGTGTCAGTAATAAATTTTATATCAGTCATGATGCGTTGAATATAAATCCGACATTTACTTTGACGACCTTACCCATTTCATCCACATCAACAGATATTGTTATTTCATCAGCAGATACAAATTTGATTTTTGTTATATTAACTAGTAAGGTTTATAAATCAACAGACGGAGGACTTTCCTTTACAGACTACACAGGCACCTTGCCGAGTGTGACTCAACTGAAATTATTTATTGATGATTACAGTACAAACAACAATCTTTATATTGGGAATTCGTTGGGAGTATATTACAGAAATAATAGCATGAGTGATTGGATAAATTATTCAGGTGTATTGCCAAGTATTGCTTCCATTACAGACTTTATGTATTTTAATGATGGAGGAGTGGATGCCCGCCTATACGTTTCATATTTCGGTCGTGGTGTTTGGGAAACGAAACTCGAAAATGCACATACATGTTCTGCACCTATAATTACCAATGCAGCTTTTGTAGGGAGTAATATTGTGGTGAGTTGGAATATAACAGGTGCTAGTCAATATCAAATTGAGTATCGTGAGGAAGGCACTCTCCCGTGGACTCTCCTAACATCTTCGACAAATTCGGTTTCCATTTCTTCCTATATTGGTTGCGCGAAATATGAAGTCAGAGTACGAGGCTATTGCGCAGCTGACACGAGTTTATGGAGTAATAGAGTCAATTTCAATACGCCTTCAAATCCGCTAAATAATGATTTTGATAATCATATAGATATCGGTCCCGTTGGTGTGGCAGGAAGTGTTTGCTATGATGCAATAAACGAACGATATACAATTTATGCAAGTGGAACAGATATTTGGGATACGCATGATGAGTTTCATTTCTTATATAAAAAAATGGTCGGTGATGTTTCAATCAGTGCACGGGTTAAACATATTGGCAATATACATGGATGGGCAAAAGGTGGTGTAATGATAAGGGAAACATTGAACTCAGATTCTAAGCATTCAATGTTTGCGCTCACACCCGGTAATGGACTTGCAAATCAATGGAGAGAAAATACGGGAGATATAAGTCACTATGCGGATACATCAGGCAAGGAACCAAATTGGGTTCGATTAGATCGTGTAGGAAATGATATCACTGCCTATTTTTCTAGTGATGGTGTCGTATGGAATTTTTTATATACTGAAACAATTGCCATGACAGATACCGTATATGCAGGTTTGGCAAATTGCAGTCATATCTTATCTACAATTAATGATGCAATCTTTGATCATATTGTCATTAATGGTGAGGCGCTCACTACCGCTTCGGTAGAGCCTGGCAATACTCCCTTTTTGATTTCACCAAATCCTGCAAATAATGAATTGACCATTCAGTTTCTGAATATACTATCGACTTCTAAAATTAGTATCACCGTATTAGATGCCACCGGGAATAAAGTACTGCATGAAAAAAGGAATAACACAGGTAAGACACAAAAAATAAATATATCTTCCTTGCCGGCTGGAGTGTACTTTTTGGAATTGCACGGGGATAAAAATTATGTAACAAAATTTGTGAAGGCAGAGTAAGTCGTAAGGTATAAGTCGTAAGTCATAAGTCATAAGTCTTTCAACTATCCATTGTCAATTGTCGATTCTCAACTCACAACTAAGCTCACCCTTCTTCATCTTCGAACAACCATTTCAATGGTCTGAATTTTTTTTCGTATTGCAAACCGAAACGGGTAATACTTCCTTTGATATGTTTCACTGTTTCTTCGACGCTATCTGTCATTAACATCAGGTCGAGGTCTTCGGGTGAAATGGTACCGGCTTTTTTCATATCATTAATATAGGCAATCATGTTTTTATGAAAGGCCGTGTCAAAAATGACGATGGGGAAATTTTTTATTTTCTTGGTTTGTATCAATGTCAATGATTCAAATAATTCATCCAACGTGCCAAATCCTCCCGGCATTACAATAAATGCATAAGAGTATTTTATAAGCAATGTTTTACGAACGAAAAAATATTTGATGGTGACCCATTTATCTAAATACGGATTATGTTGCTGTTCAAACGGAAGCTCAATATTGCAACCAACACTTCTTCCCTTCACTTCGCGGGCACCGCGGTTTGCGGCTTCCATAATACCAGGTCCGCCTCCGGTCATGATGGTAAATCCGAGCTTCGCAATTTCCCTTCCTATTTCCTGTGCTTTGATATAATGAGGATGATGTTCATCGAACCGGGCTGAACCAAAAATGGTGACACAAGGTCCTGCAAAATGTAACACTCTGTAGCCTTTAATAAAATCCATCACCGTACGAATAGTAAATTTAAAATCTTGCCACCGGCTCTGAGGTCCGTCTAAGAATTTAATTTCAGATTGTATTTCTCCCATAGGTTTGCGAATATCAAGTTCGAATGTAAGTGTATTTTTTTAGAGTAGCAAAGTGAGAGTTGTAAGTTGAGAATTGAGAGTTGTAAGTTGAGAGTTGAAAGACATTCCCGAATTTTCAAATTCTCTCATTTTCTCATTCTAAAATTCTCTCATTTTCTCATTTCCAAATTCTCATGCTCATGAACCACCCAAATCATATTCATCTTTTTCAACAATTGGAAAGATAAATGTTGCGATGGTGCCAATACAATTTTGATCAGTATCATATTTCGTAGCCAAGGTAAACAACACTGTTTGCTTAGTAATATTTTCAACGATACGAATTTTGTCATAAACCAATTGCAGGCCTTTTGATACGTAGCCTGCCGGTTTCAACGTTGGTTGCAATCCGTTTCCATTGTCAAGTACCGTGCAGATAAGGGTATCTTCATGACGTGAAAAATCGATACCGATATGTCCGTATTTAAATTGCCTGATACCATGTTTGAGACAGTTTTCGATAATTGGTTGAAGCAAAAGTGAGGGTATAAAATAATTTTCAATTTCGCTATCAGTTGTTCTCACATGAAATGTAAGATGATTATTTTTCTTTACTTGTTCAAGTTCAAGGTAATTTTCGACATACTTAATTTCATCTGATATCTTAATCATCAGTTTCCCGGAGTTGTCGATGGTTTTACGTAATATATAGGAGAAGTTGACAATAAACTCATTTGCTTTTTCAAATTGCTCGCTACTAAAAAGTGATTGCACTGTATTAAATGAATTAAAGAGAAAGTGGGGATTGATATTCGATTTCCAGGCATCTAATTCAAGTTTACTGATTCTGTTAGCCAATTCATTTTTTGCTTGTTCACGTTTGCGAATACGGTGTATCATCAATTTATAGAACACAAAAATACCAAGCGCAAACAATAAAAAGCAACACCATTTAAACAAGTTTGTTTGCCACCAATAAGGTACTACATAAATGTTGAGCAAAGCATGTATGCTTTTCACATCATTCGCATCCATGCTATATGCTTCTAATGTATAGATGCCCGGTTTCGTAAAGTTGAGTGTAATCAGCGGGTCGGCTGTTGATGTATAGTTTGTATCTTTTTCATTTATTCTATAAAAATATTTTACATTTCCTTTTACGCCCAATGAAATGGCATTGAGCGTAATAGATAATTTGAAGTTTGTACGGGTGCGTATATTGTTTTTGATATCCCAAATGGTATCGTTTTGATTGACGATAGGGTTTATAAAAAATGAAAATGTTTTCCGGGGTGTTAAACTCGAAAGTGGAATGACCGAAAGGCCATTGTCGGTACCGGCGTATAAGGTGTCATTATCAATAGCAATATCTAATACATTATTCGAGGCCAATCCATCAGACTCCATAATTTTATTCATACTATTGGTCGCATAATTGTATTGGCAAATGCCGTTATTGGTGGCAATAAATAAATCGTTTTTATATGAAACCAGTTTAGAACAATTGTTGCTATTGAGTCCGTTATTGAGGTTTATATTCCGAACTATGTTATGGTCATGAATAAAAAATACGCCCTTCTCTGT
>JANNYV010000020.1:0-2200 GCA_031410275.1 Bacteroidota bacterium | reverse complement strand
AAGACAGTCCGTAATAAATTTAGCATTCAAATAATCCTGCATCGTAATTTCTTTATGAAACAATGCATTCTCATTTTTATTTGCATTACGATGCGCATTAATCCCAAAACCTCCAAACAAATCAGGTGATACATGATACGTGTCAACATACCGACGCATAAGTCCTGCATTAAGCGTTACAAACGATTCGCCTTTGCCTCCTTCTATTTCCCAATCAGATGCGGTGGCAATAGATTGCGTAATAAATTCCTTATCAGTATGACTCATTTTTTCTAATCCACATACCACAACAGTCTCACACATGCCGCTCATGATAGACATAAATCCGTTACGCAATGCCGCGCCGCCAGAACCACAAGCAGCTTCGAGCGTTACCGCTTCAATCCCATTTAAACCTGCTTCACTCGCTACAATAGGTGCTAGTTGTTGCTGATGTGAAATCATTCCCGATAACATATTCCCGACATACACTGCGTCTACCTTTTCGATACCTGCATCTGCCATCGCTCTGCGAATGGCTGTAGCACCCATTTCGCGAAGACTTAATTCCGATGTCTTTTCAACTTTTAGTTGCCCGATCCCTGTGATATATACACCTGGCTTTTCAAAATAACTCATAGCTAATAATTTTCTTCTACATATAGTGTTCTACAAATGTATAAAAGTAATTCGTTATTGATTCAATTTTTACATGACTGAATTGTTGCCTTCTTTCGGCAATGAATAGATTATTGTTTCAAATCTATACGATCAAAAAATAGGATTAAACAGTTCACCTTCATGGAAATTCAATTTCAATTTCCTTATTTTCTAATTGAGTGTAAACAGTATTCTTTTTTATAAAATAATCCCAAATAATACTTTTAGTGTAAATGGCATTTGTGTTTGGATGTGTAACCAGGCCTTTTGAAACTTTACGTTTCTTTAGCCATAAGGATAGGTTCGTATAAAAACTCCAATGGGCTCGCAATATGGCGCCCACTTCTTTTAAGTCGCCTTTAAGGAAAGCTCTGCATCCGCTCACACCATCAAGAAGAAAACGAAAGGGTAGTAACCATAAAAGTTTCGATGTTGGCAAATTTTTGAGTAGTAAAATTAAACTGTTTCTATAGTTATAAAATATTTTCTGAGGGCTTCCGTAACTGATTACACTTCCTCCGATATGATACACAGTGCTTAGTCCGCAATACGCAATCCGGTGTCCGGCATTTTTCATACGCCAACATAAATCTACTTCCTCCATATGTGCATACAAGTCATTATCTAATCCCCCCAATTGATGATATATATCTGCTCGTACAAACATACATCCACCGCTTGCCCAAAATGTTTCAATGGTATTATTATATTGTTCTTGATCTTCTTCAATAGTAAAAAAAATACGGCCTCTGCAAAAAAGATAACCCCATTTATCCATAAAGCCCCCGCCGGCTCCGGCATATTCAAATTTTGTTTTGTCTTTGTAGTATTTAATTTTTGGTTGACAAGCCGCAATGTCAATATGTTTTTGCATCAACGAATGAAGAGGTTGAAACCAACCCGTACTCACTTCAAAATCGGCACTTAATAAAACATAATACTTGGCTTGAATTTTTTTTAAGCCTTCATAATAGCCATTCGCAAAACCATTATTAATTTCAACAGAAACAATTTGTACTTCCGGAAAATGTGTTCGAACATAATTTGCAGTCTCATCAGTCGACGCATTGTCAACGAGAATCAGGTCGTATCGACCTTTAGCTTCTTGCAGTAAAAGCGGAAAAAAAAGTTGATGAAGTTCCTTGCCGTTATAGCTAAGCACTACGACGGCTGTATCGTGTTGGCAAACAATCATGCTTGCTACTGATTATTTGTATTTGGGTGTGTACTGCGTACTTTCAGGGACTTCAATTTTTTCTGTACTCTTGTAAGAGCGAGTCCACAAACCATAATTGCAACCAATAAAAAAAACAAAGAACCCAAAAAAGCCTAATAAGAAAAGAAAACGCGATTTTCCTGGTTTGTTTAATTCAATATCTACCGGGTTGTCAATTAATTCGATGTTGTTACTATCCATGATTTATTTTATGAGACCACAAAAGTAAAGTACAAAATCTTTATTTGCAAGGTTTTTTTTTGGCAATTAGCCAACAGACATTAACTAAAATACGGCTCCAATATTTTACGAAGTCTTTCCGGAGTAGGCACCCGCTTTTGTGTG
>JANNYV010000019.1:0-5805 GCA_031410275.1 Bacteroidota bacterium | reverse complement strand
AATATCATTGAAGGATGGCAGCGTTACGAATCAATATTTACCGTGCCTGCAAACGCTACGGCAATAAACGTATCACTTGCTTCAGAGACAAATTTATTTTCTTTTGCAGTAAGTGTGTAAAGTGAACTCATATTTTTATTTTACCTCTGTGAATGTTTGATAATGATCGCCCGAATACCAAGCCCTGCCATGATCTCCTGTGACGAGTCGCTCGCGCCCTCTATTATGTCCTTGCTCTTTTGGATTAACATCCCATTCCTGATAATATATCAGTTTCCCTTCTTGTGTACTCTGATCCAATTGATGCTCTCTGTTTTTAAATTCCCGACCGCCTTCATATCCTTCAGGTGCGTTGTGGTATTTTTTAATATGTTCTAAAACAACATATACTTTTTCCGGGATTGTATTTGTTTTTTGCGAATGATAAGGCGAACTTTCATTTTTAATAGCAGCATCATTCACCGGCTTATCATTTGAAACAGCATGTTCAGTTTGATGATTCGTATGTTGCTTGGCATAAAATTTGGCAATAATAAAACCAATTAGAATCAGTATGAGTAAACTGGACAGAATTTTATTTCGTTGCATATTTATTTTACCAAATTATAATCATGAAGTTTATCAAGTTCGAGGATTGTACTCCGTTTATCATCACTTTGTCTGAACATCTGCGCAAACTTGGCTCCGTGAATAATATCGTCGGCGCTATACGATGTTCGTTGTTGCACGGTATTCGAAAAATGTTCATCGAAGGCTTTCACAAATACCATTAGTTCAGTTGCATTGATTTCATAATCCTCTTTACACATACCATACAATGGGCTTTCCTCATCAATTGCATGCACAACTGTCCAGTTTAATGAAAGTGCAGAGATTTTTGCGAGCTCGGCTTTAAGGGGTAAAAATTTATTTACGATTTTATCATTTTCATAAATGCGAAATGTAATATTCAATAAAACTTCCGCTTCGGTTAATGTATTATTTTTATACGGTGCCATTCTGAACATCAAGGCTTGTGCGTCTTTATATGGACTAATCAGCGCATTTTTACTAAACATCAAATAGGCTTTTGGTTTTGCAAAGCGGCCATAAATTAAACCGGTTAATACGGCAAATGCCATCCATCCAAAAACAGCTTCGAACGTTGCAAATATATTCGTGGCAATAGATTGCGGATGCATGATACCATAACCAACCGTTGTAATGGTTTGCGCACTAAAGAAGAAACATTCATATAATTGTTCAGCAATACTTTGCCCCGATTTGATTCCGATTTGTTCAACACCGATTAGAAAATAGATAAATGCAAAGAGCACATTAATGACAGCAAAGATGCCGAGCGCTAATAAAATAAAGGAAGCAAAATTCATATTAATGAGGGTATGAAATAAGCTCACTCGTCTGAAATAACTGATACCGCTTTTAACAACATTGCTGCTGCCATCTTTATTTAATACCCTGCCGGATGAATTGCCGGTGGTATTATCGAAGCCGGTGTTGTTGATTGATTTATGTTTGATTAAATGTTCTAGATTCATTTTGCTATGATAAATTTAAGAAGCACAAATATACTTTGCAGAAGCATGATTCCATCGACAAATAACAGGTAATGTAGATTTGATTTTGCAGTAGAATTAAATCGATGGCTGATGATAGCCGTTAAAAGTGTAACGAAAAAATATACAAGAGCTAACCTACCGCTGCCTGCTAATGCGATGAGAATACATAGTATTAGTTGAATGAACGTAATTACATAACATGAAAGTTTCGCAGTCTTTTTATAAAAAGGATTAAGTTCATCTTTAATAAAAAAGAGAAGACATAGATGGCTCATTAAAAGAATGCGATAGCCTAATAAGAGAATATTTTGATAATTGAAATGAATGTTCGGTACAGGGAATAAAAATGTAATGAGTACCCAAACAATAATTAAAATAAAAAGTTTTTTAATTGTAAACAAATTTGGTTTCGTAAACGAATAAAAAATTGGGAATAGATACACCGAGGATAAGGCGCAAATAATGCCCAAATAAAAATACTGCATCTTGGTCGTGTAATACCATGAAACAGCAGTTCCTATAAATCCAGTGAACGCAAGAATTTTATGATGATTAAATTCGGTTGACTTGAAATAATACAGATTGTAAGTAAATAATGTAGAACAAAAAATAAAGATATAAAATGAAAGAGATTGAAAAGCTGCATTAAGTATGACCGCAGTTTCGAGACATAAACCTACGGCACATAATGAAATGAAAATATTCCCTTTGAGAATAAACCGGGTAATTGGTCTTTGTAAATCCAACATACTTATTTGGGGACAAAGATAATGTTCTCGGTGGTGAGTATAGAACCTATATTGATAGAATAATTGTAACTCAACAATTTATTTTCGCAATCAATTAGTTGATGATTATTCGAAAGCCAACCATGACAAGATTCTACTGCATTATGTTCGCGTTCTATATCCGAAATTCGAATTCGTTTGGTATCAAATGAGTTTACTATTTCTATGTCATACTCTGTTTTTAATTTGTAAAGCGAGTCGGCTCTCCGGTCGATAAACTCATACGTAGTTGTATCTCCATTATAAGCTGTAGCCATAGCCATCACGGAATCGGCAAGAATTGTGTAATTGCTGTCTTGTTGATATTTATAAATCATTACGGTGTCTGCTTCGGGTATGGTATAACCAATAAAATTGAGTGTTATTGTTTTATACAAGGTGCATTCATATAAGCTGCATTTTCTGCAGGAGGTAATAAATAAAAGAAAAACAATAAGAAGAGTGTAATATTTTTTTTTCATGTTCAATGTGATCAAACGCGCATTTATCTTTTTGTAAAAGCAATCAGTAAAAATACTATTTTCTACATCATTTTATAAATAAAAAAAGCAAGGCGAATACCTTGCTTTAAAAAAAATAATTGAAGATGATTAATGAGTGACTACAAGTTTAGTTTTTACATTTCGATTGCCAACTTGTAAATTCATGAAGTAAATACCATTTGCCCAAGCAGACGTATTGATTTCAATATCTTGAGAACCTTCATTTAAATGCGTTAAAGGAAAAGAAGAGATTGTTTGTCCTAATGAATTGCTGATTGAATACGCAACCGTATTTGCATTATCTAATGACAAATGAATAGTTGTGTTTGTGGAGGCGGGATTAGGATAAATATTGTATGAAAAATTTAAATCCATCACATCGCCATTATTCAAAGGAGCCACACCACATTTTGATGTGATGAAACTACGTAAGGCCGGTTCGGTGACAATGCTAGTACTTATTTTATAAAGTTTTTTGTCTTTGCATACCACAAAAACTGCAGGAATGCCATATGATTGACCCGGCTGAACAAACTTAAGCTCCATTGCTGAGGTTGAAGTTTCGTTACATATTGGATGTGTAGTTCCTGTAATCCAATCTCCTTGTGTACCTGAAGTTGTTCCTTGCAAGTCGGCTAAGGTGGTAGTATTATCTACTTCATACAAAAAAACTTGGGCATCTTTTACAGAGGTGCCTGAAGGGCCGTATTTATCATAGTAATTATCCAATACGTGGCTTTGATGATATGACCAACATGGTCCACACCATGTTGCTGATAAATCGATGATAACATGTTTTCCGGCATTCAGCATGGTAAACAAATCATAGGTTGTGTTATTAAGGTCTTTCATCGTAACAGTAGAAGAGATGACTGTACCATCAGGATAATAGACTTGTGCATTTGACAAGAATGCAAAGGAGGTCAAGAAAAGGGTAAAAATAATTTTTTTCATTTTGCTTGTTTTTAATTTTTTTAAAAGTAAATAATTATTATGAAAGGGCATAGTTTAAAAAACTAATTCTTTCAGTTTCAATTTGACAGACGGGTAAAAAATAAAAGGGGTTGGGAAGTCGGTGTTCGATGTCAGGGATTCGATGTCTGTTAAATCACAATGAAAGTAATGTTTGACTTATTATTCTTAAGACCTATCGAATGAGAAAATATCGCTTCCTTTCAGGTAACATACAATACGAATACCGAACATCGGATATCGCATCCAGGTTACATCGGTATATTCCCATGCTTTTTTCTTGGCATATTGCTTACTTTGTTTTGCAACATGGCAAAACCTTTAATGAGTTTTTTTCTGGTTTCTGAAGGAACAATTACTTCGTCAATAAACCCACGGGCAGCGGCGCCATATGGGTTTGCAAACTTTTCGGCATATTCGGCAACCTTTTCTTCCAATTTTGTTTCAGGGTTTTGGGCGCTTTCAATTTCCTTTTTGAAAATAATTTCAACTGCACCTTTCGAACCCATTACAGCAATCTCTGCATTTGGAAATGCATAATTTAAATCGGCACCAATATGTTTCGAATTCATCACATCGTATGCACCACCGTAAGCTTTACGGGTGATGACTGTAATTTTTGGAACAGTGGCTTCGCTGAAAGCATACAATAATTTAGCTCCATTGGTAATGATGCCATTCCATTCCTGATCAGTACCGGGAAGAAAACCAGGCACATCGACCAATACCAAAAGCGGGATATTAAACGCATCACAAAAGCGAACGAAGCGGGCACCTTTCTTACTCGAATTATTATCCAGAACACCAGCCATTGATGCAGGCTGATTGGCAACAATGCCTAGGCTTCTGCCCGCAATTCGTGCAAATCCGACCACAATATTTTCGGCATAATCTTTATGCACTTCTAAAAAAGATTCTTCATCACAAATTTCGGTAATCACTTCTTTCATATCATACGGAATATGCGAATTTTCAGGAATGATGGCATTCAATTTTTCCCTTGTTTCATTTCCTGGTTCATAAGGATATACCGGTGCATCATCCTCACAATTTTGCGGCATATAACTCAGCAACTTTTTTATATTATTGATACATTCTACTTCATTGCTACAGGCAAAATGCGTGACACCGCTTTTACTTGCATGTGTATTTGCCCCGCCTAATTCTTCGCTTGTTACTTCTTCATGTGTAACAGTCTTTACCACATTTGGACCTGTTACAAACATATACGAGGAATGTTCGACCATTAAAATAAAATCAGTAATGGCAGGTGAATATACAGCACCGCCGGCACAAGGTCCCATGATAGCAGAGAGTTGAGGAATGACACCGGAGGCTTTTGTGTTTCTATAAAAAATATCGGCATACCCACCCAATGAAACAACACCTTCCTGTATACGCGCGCCACCACTATCGTTGAGGCCAATAACCGGTGCTCCGTTTTCCATTGCCAAATCCATTATCTTACAAATCTTTTCGGCATGTGTTTCGCTCAAGCTCCCGCCAAACACCGTAAAATCTTGTGAGAATACATACACCAAACGACTATTTATTGTACCGTAACCCGTTACCACACCATCGCCTAAGTATTGTTCTTTCTCCATTCCAAAGTCTGTGCTGCGGTGGGTCACCAACATGCCAATTTCTTCAAATGAGCCTTCATCCAGCAAAATATTCAATCGTTCTCTTGCCGTGAGTTTTCCTTTTTTATGTTGACTTTCTATACGCTTTTTGCCACCGCCTAATTGAGCCTCATCAATTTTATGTTGTAAAAGTTCGAGTTTGTTCATGCGACAAATATAGATATGAGTCGTGAGATATGAGATATGAGAGGGGAGAATTCTAATAACTTGGCTTTTAACTGATAGCTATTGGCTTAGCTTTTTTTATATTGGAGTTTATTCCTTCGAATTTCGTTCTTCGAATTATTAATTCTTAATTCCTCCATTCTTTATTTCTCATTTCTTATTTCTCATTTCTTATTTCTCATTCCTTATTTTCATT
>JANNYV010000018.1:0-4876 GCA_031410275.1 Bacteroidota bacterium | reverse complement strand
ACCGGGGAACGTGCCGTTGAAGCCGTAGATCGTGCTCGCCGGCAGCGTTCTCAACGTGCCGGCCGCGTATGTCTTGCGCGCCGAGTCGAACGACACCGTCGGCTGGCCCAGCGAGTTGATCTCATCGAATTCAATTCCTTCTAATTTTATTTTTAATGTTTGACATTGCTATTGCAGATGCACAAAGCAATATCACTAAAATAGAGTATTACATCGACAACGACCCCGGTTATGGACTCGCTACCAATGTTGCTTTTACACTGGGTATCAATATTGCAAATTTGAACATTCCCATCAATCCGTCATCTATCTCAACAGGTGTGCATACCTTAAGTATACGAGCGCGTGATGCTAATGGAGGCTGGAGTTTACAAAATTCAAAAATACTCTACAAGCCTTATACCGCTAATTCGGCACCGGCACTATCTAATGTTACAAAACTTGAATACTTCATAGACAATGATCCGGGTTACGGTTTAGCAACTAATGTAACAGTGATAGCGAATACAAACATCGCCAATTTAGTGCTGGCTATCAATCCTTCTTCACTCACAAATGGAGTTCATTTATTGAGTATACGAGCGAAGGATGCAAACGGAAATTGGAGTTTGCAAAATTCAACCATACTTTACAAACCATATACATTAGCGACTCCGGGTGCACAACCGAATATAACAAAACTCGAATATTTTATTGATAATGATCCTGGTTATGGCTTGGCAACAAATGTAACTGTTACAGCCGGAACAAACATTGCAAATGTTGTGATTCCAATTAACCCTGCGACATTGTCTTTAGGTGTTCATATGCTAAGTACAAGAACCAAAGATGCAAATGGAAATTGGAGCTTGCAAAATTCAACAATACTCTACAAGCCTTATACATTAACGACTCCCGGTGCTCAACCCAATATTACCAAGCTCGAATATTTTATAGATATTGATCCGGGTTATGGACAAGCAACCAATGTTGTTATACCTGCAAGCACAAATATTGCAAACACCATCATTCCAATCAATCCCACTTCATTGACAACCGGTGTGCACACATTTGTTATCCGATCAAAAGATGCAAATGGAAATTGGAGTTTGTTAAATGCCGTTATTTTGTATAAGCCTTATACATTACCTACTACAGGCTCTCAACCGAATATTACAAAAGTTGAATATTATTTCGATTATGATCCGGGTTATGGAAATGCCACGAATGTTCCTATCACTTCCGGCACCAATATTTCAAACCTCGTTATTCCAATTGACCCCTTTCCGTTGACGGTTTGTGAACATGCGTTTCATATACGAGCCAAAGATGCAAATGGAAACTGGAGTTTATTAAATTATAAACCGGTGACCATTCCAATGACTATTTATATGAAATTATTTTTGCAAGGTTATTATACCGGAAATGGTTTTATGACAAGCACATTGACAAACGAAGGTGTACAAAGCGGTCCATGTGCTGATGTAGATTCTGTCACTGTTGAGTTGCATAATCCTGCCGCCCCTTATGCATTGGCATTTTCATATAAAGGTGTTATCAGAAGCGATGGTATTTTGCCATGCAAATTTCCGTCGGGTGTTAATGGCAATTCTTATTATATTGCCATTCGTCATCGCAACGCGGTGCAAACTTGGAGTGCAGCACCTGTGCTCATGTCACAAACTGCAAATTACGATTTCACAACAGCGGCGAATAAAGCGTATGGCAGTAATCAGGTAGAAGTTGATTCAAATGTATGGGCATTTTATTCCGGTGATTTAAATCAGGATGAGAATGTTGATTTACTTGACTTATCAATTCTTGAAACGGATGTCAATAATTTTCTATTCGGGTATTTTAAAACAGATATCAATGGAGATGGTAATGTCGATTTATTAGATTCTCCTATCGTCGAAAATAATATCAATGGGTTTATTTTTTCGAATCATCCTTAAATACAAATTTGAGAATCAGGTAATTCGAGAAGGATAAAATTATTCGGGCGTGCCCCCGAAGGCGTCCCGTTGACAAAGAAAGTAGTCGAGTTGATTGAATGAGTGCAATTGTCAACGGGTCTGCTTCCGGGTCGGGCTATCCGTTCCAAGTCCTCGCTCGTGCCTTGCTCCGGGCTTTCCACTACTATCCCTCACGCTCGCCGCGCTTCCACAAACTCGCAACAACGAACAATTATCCATTATTAATTGTCAATTATCCATTATCAATTGTCATTATCAATTATCAACTAATTCCCGCTAGCACTTTCTCCTTCACTTCACTCATCTTTATTCGTTCTTGCTCCATACTATCACGATACCGAATTGTAACGGTTCCGTCTTCCTTTGTTTGATGATCGATAGTCACACAAAACGGAGTACCTAATGCATCCATACGACGATAGCGTTTGCCAATACTATCTTTCTCTTCATAAAAACAAAAGAAATGTTCGCGGCATTCATGCATCAATTCTTTTGCAATTTCGGCCAAGCCGTCTTTTTTCATCAATGGCAATATGGCTAATTTAATCGGCGCCAATTTATTCGGAAATTTTAATACAACCCTGCTGTCTTGTTTCTCCTCGGTACTCAAATCTTCTTCGGTATATGACTCACTCAATATCATTAAAATAGTTCTATCGAGCCCGATAGATGTTTCAACAACATACGGAATATAATTTCCATAAGGCTTGCCGGTCGCTTCATCAATATCATTATCGAAGTACATTTGTTTCTTCTTACTGTATTCCTGATGTTGTCGTAAATCAAAATCAGTGCGGGAATGTATCCCTTCAATTTCTTTAAATCCCATCGGAAAATCATATTCAATATCGCAAGCCGCATCAGCATAGTGAGCAAGTTTTACATGATCATGAAAACGATAGTTGTACCCATTGTTAGTGCCCTCACTAATCACCTTAGCACGATTCGGAAACAAATCTAAATGCCATTGCATACGTGTTGCCTTCCATTTTTCATACCATTCTTTTTGAGTACCCGGTCGAACAAAAAATTGCATTTCCATTTGTTCAAATTCACGCATTCTAAAAATAAAACCTCTCGCAACGATTTCATTCCGAAAGGCCTTTCCGATTTGTGCTATCCCGAAAGGTATTTTCATTCGACCTGATTTTTGTACATTCAAGAAGTTTACAAAAATGCCTTGTGCCGTTTCCGGTCTGAGATAAATGGTATCTGACTCTTCTGCAACCGAACCCAATTGCGTCGAAAACATCAGATTAAATTGACGAACATCAGTCCAGTTGCATGTACCGCTAATTGGGCATTTGATATCATTGTCAATAATTAATTTCTTCAAACCTGCAAAATCATCTTTGGATAATAATAGGTCCATCTGAGCAAGAATTTCATCAGCTGACAACTTCTTATCAATTGTTAATTGTCCATTGTCATTTATCAATTGTTCAGCAAACCCTTCTATCAAATGATCCACTCGATATCGTTTCTTACTATCCAAATTATCAATCATCGGGTCACTAAAATTATCAACATGACCGCTGGCCTTCCAAATGGTCGGATGCATAAAAATGGCGGAATCAAGACCCACAATATTTTCATTCATATACACCATGCTCTTCCACCAAGCGTCTTTAATGTTTTTTTTGAGCTCTACGCCCCATTGCCCATAATCGTATACAGCCGATAGGCCGTCATAAATTTCACTGCTTGGAAAAATAAATCCATACTCTTTGCAATGCGAAATAATTGCCTGAAGTTTGTTTTGTTCTGTTGCCATAAGGGCGCAAATATAATTGCAGAATTTGAGAATTAGTGAATTGTGAATTCGTGCATGTGAAAATTTGTGAATGTCGGAATTTGGGAATGTGAAAATTCGTGAATTTGAAAATTTTAAAAATGAAGAGTAATTTGATTTAACGACACACTCCGAACATCGAGCATCGAACATCAGACATCGAACTCCGAACATCGAACTCCGAACATCGAGCTTCGAACATCTAATTTCACATTTGATAGTATTGGTTATTATTTTTATACCTAATATTGCAGTTCATTATTTAAAATAAATACAATGCAGGAATTAATCAACAAACTCATAGCTGAAGTTGGACTTACAGCTGAACAAGCTTCAAAAACGGTTTCAACCATCATGGATCATTTAAAAGCAAAATTGCCTTCATCACTTTCGGGTAATTTAGAAGCCATGTTCTCAGGCGCAAAAGGAGAAGCCAAGGAAGCAACATCAGCAACAGACACAGAAAGTTTAAAAGACAAAGCCGAAGACTTAGCCAATGCCACAAAAGATAAATTAGAAGATTTGGCTGAGCAAGCAAAAGACAAATTGAGTGAAGCAGCCGATATTGCAGAGGAAATGGCGAAGGATGCATTTGGAAAATTGAAAGGCATATTCGGAGGCGAAAAAGGGAAGGAGTAAAGTGAGCAATGAACAATTGACAATGGATAGTTGATAATGGATAATTGAGATTGTATGTTAGAAAATGATTCCCAGGCAATTAATTTGCAAACGGCCACTCTCAACTCTCAACTCTCAACTTACAACTCTCATCCAGCAACTAGCAACCAACAGCCAACAAACAAATTCCAATGGAAAAGATACTCTTAAAAAACATATCTACTCGCGCCCCGAAAGGACTCGATAAGGATAAAACGAAAAATAAAACCAATGCCATGTTGCAGGAAATAGAAAGCCTGCAAAATTTGTTGTATGCCGAAAGCAAACATGCATTGCTTATTCTCATTCAGGGTATGGATGCCTCCGGAAAGGATGGGTTAATTAAAGATGTTTTTACATCTGTAAACCCGCAGGGAGTCAATGTTAAATCGTGGAAGGCACCAACACCCGAAGAACTTGCACACGATTTTCTTTGGCGTATTCATCAGCATACACCTGCTAAGGGTATGAT
>JANNYV010000017.1:0-8773 GCA_031410275.1 Bacteroidota bacterium | reverse complement strand
TTACTGCAACTGGTGGAACACCGGGGTACTCATTTACCATTACACCATTTAGTTCTACAAATACAACGGGTATATTTGGAGGCTTGCCAGCCGGTACTTATGCGATCACTGTAACAGATACCGTATCATGTTCAAAAACATGGACGAATATTGTAGTGACTCAACCGGCACCATTGGTGTTTACATTAGTGAATCATCAAAATGTAAATTGCTTTGGACAAGCCACAGGTTCTATCACCGCAAACACACAGGGTGGTACACCGAATATTGTATATTCAATCATTCCGAATGTGGGCGTGCAAGGACCAATAGGATTCTTCTCAGGGTTAATTGCAGGAACGTATACCGTCATAGCAACGGATGCGAATAATTGTGCAACGGCTACCATTGTAACCTTAACACAAGGGCCTCAAATTGTGATATTAAATAGTACAGCAACCGAACCTGTTTGTCATGGTGATCAGAACGGAAGTATTTCGTTTACGGTCATTGGTGGAACAGGGCAATTGAGATATCAACTAAACGGAGGTCCTTTACAAACAGATACCTTTTTCAATAATTTATTTGCAGGTAATTATTTACTCACTGTGGTAGATGCATTGGGTTGTACATTAGATATAGTAATTAGTATTAAAGAACCTGAAGCGGTTGGTGCTATCGTCAATTTACAGGATGCAAATTGTACCGACTCGAAAGATGGTAAAGCCATCATCATTGGTACAGGTGGTAGAGGAGGTTATAAATATTATATCACACCGGGATTACATATCAATAAGTCGGGAGTGTTTGTTGGCTTGGAAGCAGGCGCATATAACCTCAGAGTGGTTGATACCAGTGGTTGTGAATACCGAACTACATTTATCATTAACCCTCCTGCAAATCCTTTAAACAATGTCATTACCAAGCAAGACCTTGCCTGTAACGGCGTTGGAAACGAAGGAACTGCTACAGCCAATGTGGCCGGAGGAACGCCGCCTTATACGTATCTTTGGAATACAACACCGGCACAAACAACGTCAAAAGCAAGCACACTTTACTTTGGATATTATAATGTCATTGTCACTGATGCGAATGGTTGCGAAATAAGAGATACGGTTTATATCGAAGAAGGCCCTTGTTGCGAAGTTGCCTTTATTCCGAATGCCTTCTCACCAAACGGTGATAAGAACAATGATGAATTCAGAGTACTGACAACAGCGGGTATAGAATTGATACAACTTGAAATTTATAACCGATGGGGTAAACGTGTTTGGTCGACCATTGATTACAGAAAAGGATGGGATGGTTTGATAGATGGCAAGGATGCTGCAATTGATACTTACTACTATATCTTCCGGTATAAATGTACAAGAGATAATTTGACGTACACCAAGAAAGGTGATGTGATACTGATCCGTTAAACATCTATGACTTATTTAAAAAATCCTGCGCGACAACAGTGCGGGATTTTTAATTTTAGCGGGTTGATCCAAGATTAATTTAAGGCCGTTGCAAAAGTCAAGTTGCAAAAAAGTTCGAGGCATTCAAAAATTTTAACCCGCAGTTATCAGATTGATAATGAGGATTTAAAATTTTTGAATAACGAAGAAATTTGAAGCAAATTGGCTTTATAATAGGATTTAGGTGGGTTTTGCAAAGGTCTTAATTTGGTCAGCTTAACGGATCGTCATAAGATTACTATCTGTGCACATTGAATTGAAACCCGATCACCATACTCAATTCAATCAGATGATACTGAATTGTTTTGTATTGAAGATAATCATATTCAAATCGTACGGGTGATTTGAAAATTGGTGCCGGGTAATATCGTAATGCGAAAGTCATTGAAAAATTAGCTTTATCCTCTCTGAAACTTTTATTCAGAAATTTTGATCCAACTTCAAAAAAAGGAAGAAGAGACTGCGTGTTAAACGTTGTATCAATGTAATTGCTATAAGAAATAGAACTGATTCCATTTTTGCTATAGGTGCCATTGTATATGTATGATGCAATACCCAAACTTAGGTATGGAAGTAGTGTTGTATGCTCGCCTTCAAATGTTAGACCAGCCCTAACTCGAAACCAAAATTCGAGCAAGTCTGCTCCAATTTTTTGTTGTTGAGAATATGTGTGATATGGAATACGTCTCGGTGCAAACCCCACACCTGCGCCACCCCAAAATGTATTATCATTATGTTTCGTATACTCTATAGTGGTAGTGGGCAGCAAAAAAGACGGATAACTTTTACTTCCTGTGATCATTGATTTGTACAAGACATTTGTGACGCCGGCTGAATAACAAATACTATGCGTTACTTGCGCATTTGTCACAAACGATGCAATCAACAAAAGGCTGCCAATACATTTTTTAACCATAGTCATTAAACGAATAAAAGATAAAAATAGTATGATGGAACAAGCGAATGAAAAATTATCTATTGTTTTATCTGCCTCGTCATGATTCCTTATTACATTAGCAAAAATTTTCAAAGATGAAACATGCATTTATATTCCCGGGACAAGGTTCACAATTTACAGGAATGGGAAAAGATCTTTATGAAAATAATTTACAAGCCAATGCGTTGTTTGAACAAGCCAATGATATTCTCGGATTCAGAATTTCAGACATTATGTTTACTGGTACCGCTGACGATTTAAAACAAACCAATGTCACACAACCCGCTATCTTCCTACACTCAGTTATACTGTACAAGATTACAGAAGGATTGAAACCTGATATGGTAGCCGGACATTCATTGGGCGAATTTTCAGCATTGGTTGCAAATCAAACACTCACATTTGAAGATGCATTGCGATTGGTATCGATGCGGGCAAATGCCATGCAAAAAGCGTGTGAAATGAATCCGTCAACCATGGCGGCGATTTTAAATTTAGAGGATGCGGTAGTTGAAGAAATTTGTGCCTCCATTACTGATGAAATTGTCGTTGCAGCAAATTATAATTGCCCCGGGCAACTTGTTATTTCGGGTAGTATAAAAGGAATTGAAGTGGCCTGTGAAAAAATGAAAGAAGCCGGTGCAAAAAGAGCCTTAGTGCTTCCTGTTGGCGGTGCCTTTCATTCACCGTTGATGGAACCTGCCAAAAAAGAATTGCAACATGCTATTGAACATACGATGTTCTCGAATCCGATTTGTCCGGTGTATCAAAATGTAACAGCAAAAGCCGTATCGAATCCGGATGAAATAAAACAACATTTAATTGCACAATTAACCGCCCCTGTTCGTTGGACACAAAGCATCTTGCAAATGGCTGAAGATGGAGCGACCGAATTTACTGAATGTGGTCCGGGTGCTGTATTGCAAGGCTTAGTGAAGAAAATAGCGAAGGATGCAATGACGAATTCAATTTGAGAATAAATGAAAGCAGGAACTCAATTGTTTTGAGTAAACTAAACATGCAATGAGAAAAAGAAACTTGAATTGTCTTTTGTATTGCGGCAACGATTGCAGTGGAAAGCCCGTACCACGCGCTCTGGCGTGGGCGGACTTGGAACGGAAAGCGTGCGTGCCGCCCAGATGTTGGATCAGGAAAAGCCCAAAATATTCTCACGAAATTTTTAGCGTCGCCATTATTTTTTTCTTTTGTAGCTAAGTAAAGTATCTTTTATTAAGCTTGTGTTGTTCGTTGCAATTCCTGACCAAAGCATCAGTTAAATTCTATAATCATTCGCTCGAGGTGGAGTGCTGAACGATTCATGAAAATTTATTCTTAATAAAGAATTCGAAACGCAATTAAGTATATAAAAATACTGTTGGCTGTTGTCTATGGCTATTTTATCGTTTCGCAAATGCATATTGATACACTTGATTATCTGCATGGATATATAAAATATAATTTCCTGTTGCCATTGACTTCATATTTATTTTATATTCTCCGGAAGCTGATTGTTCAGACAATACATTACATCTGCTTCCATCAAGTGCGATGACATTGAATTGTATTTTACTAAATGCAGTGGCTGATTTAAAAAATAAATAATCTGTTGTTGGGTTTGGATAGATTTTAAAATCTGTTTTCTCAATATCACTTACAGCTGAAGGATTGGTTGCGAATGTACCATCTGTGCCTAATGTGGTTCCTGCACTATTCATTGCTCTCATTCGGTAGTGATAGGTTGTACTTGGTGTCAATCCTGTGATCACTGCATTCACAGCCGATGGACCTGTACCAATTACTGAACTTGGTGTAGTGACTTTATTACTTCCGTATGATGTTGTTAAGCCATAATCGATACTCACCGCAGTGGTTCCACCATTGGCATTGACAGACGCATCAATGGTTGCTGTTGTAGCACTTACAGCGGTTACTAGGTTAGACACAATAATAGGAGGTAATACTGTAGAAGGAGCTTCTAAAAAAGTAAGTGCGGTAGTTGCATAGGCATCGTTTGCTGAAGTTCCTGTATTATCGACCGCATTCGCAGAGATATTAAAAATGACTGCAGATGTTGCCGGAGCCGTCCAATTAAAGGTCCAAGAAGTTCCTCCTGAAACAAATACTTTAGGTTGCGTATGATACATTTCACCACTTGTCGGCATGGCCGTATTTACCGGTGCGGCGCTCAAAATGCCTGAGCTAACTCCTAAATCAAAACCAGCTGCGGCTTTTGTAGAGTTCGAAACTGAAAGCGTTAATGTATAGGTCGTTCCCGCAACAAAGCCGGCTGCGGGAATACCCGTGAGTAAAATTGTTGTAGCGGTACTTGAAGAATGGCATGTAGAGCCACCGCAACCTGTGCTGCTAACACCCGGCATGCCACTGCTGTTAGAACTTAAAGAAAGATAGGCAACTAATCCGCCTATCAGCATTAAAGATGAGAAGAGTAATTTTCCTGATTTCATAATAATATTTTTTTTAAAGGTAATAAAAATGTTTTAACACACACAAGTAAAGACTCGAGAATCTTTACGGACGTTGGACGGTCAGACGTCCATTTTTTTGTTGCTTCTAAATCAAAAGTAAATGCATAAAACCTGCGACTTCAAAGTTAAAATGTATTGTAGAATAAAAATCAGGGCATTTATTTTTGAATATTTATTACTACATACATTATTTACTCAAGCAATTGATACAACACGGATTATTAAATATACATTCCAACAATGGTTTTCTCAGTGCCTTCAATCGATATTATACGCAAGGTATCAGAATCGCAATCCTTTCAGTATACTTGTCTTTTTGCAAAGACATGATAAAGAAAGTTGAGACTCATTTGAAGAAGTGTCGAAATAAACGTAATGACTAGTTGGTATTAATCATCTTCAAAAATCATAGTTTCATTTCTTACTAATTGATGGTAGTATGAATGATACTGTTTATATTTTTCAAGTCCACCAAACCAATATAATACTTCCTGTTTTTTTAATCGGCCGGTTCTATCATTCATTAGTGGTTTATATGAACTCCATTTCCAATTTCGGAAATCATCAATAAGTCGATGCGATTGGGGGTTGGTATGAATATAATAAATCAATTGAGTAAAATAGTTATCCTCATTAACCAATGCTCTTTTAAATGGCGTTTGAAACAATGTGCCAATTCTATTTTGTTGTTTATTAAAAGCCATAGCATATGATTGAAAGAATTTTCGAAATTGATGACTCACAATATCATGTGTTGATTTAGTTGGCTTTAGGTTCATGGGATTTGTTGTCTTTTGAAAAGTAGATAAATCGGATGTATTATGAATACGAATCAGCAAATGAAAATGATTACCTAATAAACAATAGGCGTATGTGCTAAGTACAGGGGATAAGTAATCATCATATCGTTTAAGGAAGTATTTATGGTTCCCGTCATTACAAAACATTGGGCATCGGTTAACAGACCGATTATAAACATGATAAAATTTATCTTCTTCGAATTTAGTATAGTAATGTTCAGTTTTGGCCACGATATTTTTTTTAGATTTGACAACTTTTTGAAAGTTGTCAAATCTACATCACCGCGAGAATGCAAAAAACCGGTTTCTAGTAACTAGGGAATATTTTTAGTAACTAGGGAAAATCTTGAGCCGTTGGGAATTCGTTTATCCAATTCCCTTTAGTACAATCACAATTTCTCCCTTGGGTGGATGTGTTTCATAATAGGCGGCAATATAGTGAAGTGTTCCTATTTTATGTTCTTCAAACCTTTTTGATAATTCACGACAAACGCATACTTCTCTTTCGTCACCAAAGTATTTTTTAAGTTCAGTTAATGTTTTTACCAAACGATGCGGGCTTTCATAAAATACAATAGTGCGTTCCTCCTCCTTCAATTGAGTCAGTAAAGTTTGCCTGCCTTTTTTTTGCGGCAAAAAGCCTTCATATACAAAACGGTTAATAGGAAAGCCACTGTCTACAAGTGCCGGGACGAAGGCTGTTGCACCGGGTAAGCATTCGACTTCAATATTATTTTTGATACATTCTCGGACCAATAAAAAACCCGGATCAGAAATAGCCGGCGTACCTGCGTCTGTTATTAATGCCAGTGTTTTCCCGCCTTGTAATTCTGAAATTAAATGTTGTAAAACCTGATGCTCATTATGCTGATGATATTTCCAAAGTGGTTTACTGATGTCATAATGTTTCAATAATACACCCGAGGTTCTGGTATCTTCAGCAAGGATAGCGTCAGCTTCTTTCAGTATTCGAATAGCCCTCAGCGTAATATCTTCGAGATTGCCAATAGGGGTTGGAACAATAAATAGTTTCATTGGGATAAAGATACTAGTTGAACATAAATTAGTATAGAAATATTTTTATCTATCCATTTATTTGTCATAGATAAAAAACAGAATCGGAATGATTTTTTTTGAAACGAAAATTGTACTTTTACTTAAATGGCACCGTACTCGTGAAATGAAGGATGCGTGAGGGATTGTAGCGAAAATCCCCCTGACGCTTTGGTCAGGGGATTGCAGCGGAAAGCCCGACCCAAAGCAGAAAAGCGATACGACGAAGGAGTGATAGCTTTTCGCTTTCGGGGGCACGCCCAAATAAAGATGTTTATATAACTTTACTTAAGTCACTTTTTGACATATGCTAGCAACAGAGAAAAAAAATATTGCCGAAGAGGAAGAAAAGAAATTAATTCTTGCAGAGGAAGAAAAGAAATTGATTCTTCGCGAATACCGTTCATTGCTGCGTGCATTAAAACACCGGTTGAAGAAAGGTGATAAGCGATTGGTTCGGCGTGCGTTTGAAATAGCGGCCGACGCCCACAAACATATGCGACGCAAATCGGGCGAGCCTTATATTATGCATCCTTTAGCAGTTGCAAAAATTGTGGTCGAAGAAATAGGGCTTGGTGTGACATCGGTGATTTGTGCCTTATTGCATGATACTGTTGAAGATACCGAAGTAACCTTGAATGAAATAGAAATGGAATTTGGTTCGTCTATTTCAAAAATTGTAGAAGGCCTCACTAAAATTTCAAATGTTGTTGAGACAAAAAACACAACCCAACAAGCAGAGAACTTCCGGAAAATATTATTGACATTGGCCGATGATCCTCGTGTGATTTTGATAAAGATTGCAGATCGTCTTCATAATATGCGAAACATGGATAGCATGAGTCGGGATAAGCAATTGAAAATTTCGTCAGAGACCACCTATTTATATGCGCCGTTGGCGATGCGCCTCGGCCTCTATGAAATAAAATCGGAATTAGAAGACCTCTCGATGAAATATACTGAGAGTGAAATGTTTGAAGAGATTACCCAAAAATTAAAAGATACAAAACGTGAACGAACCAAATATATAAATGAATTTATCAAACCTATTAAAGAAGAATTGGAACGCAATAATTTTGAGTTTGAAATCTATGGCCGGCCAAAATCAACGCATTCTATTTGGAATAAAATAAAAACAAAGCATGTCACTTTTGAAGAAGTATACGACTTGTTTGCAATTCGGATCATCTTAAAAACACAAAATGAAAAAGAAGATTGCTGGAAAGTATTTTCAATAATCACGAATTATTATCAGCATAGCGTAGAGCGATTACGAGATTGGGTAAGCACGCCAAAAAGTAATGGTTATGAAGCATTGCATACTACGGTGATGGGTCCCGGAGGGCGATGGGTAGAAGTGCAGATACGAACCGAACGGATGAATGAAATTGCCGAGAAAGGCTTGGCGGCCCATTGGAAATACAAGGATGGTTCAAATGCACAGGAATCAAAATTGGATGATTGGTTGAAGCATATTCGAGAGTTGTTGAAAAATCCTGATAGTAATGCATTAGATTTTATTCAGGATTTGAAAAAAGATATTTTGGGTGATGAAATATATGTGTATACACCTGAAGGTGACACACGTATTTTACCAACTGGTTCAACCGCGTTGGATTTTGCATTTGATGTGCATTCCGAATTAGGAAAAACTTGTATTGGCGCCAAGGTAAATTATAAGTTGGTACCTATTAGTCATGAATTAAAAAATGCCGATCAGATAGAAATCATCAGTTCAAAGAAACAAAAACCAAATGCCGATTGGTTGAATATGGTGGTGACTGCGAAAGCTAAATCGCGGATTAAATATTATTTAAAAGAAGAGAAAAGAATAATTGCGAGTGACGGAAAGGAAATATTACAACGTAAGTTAGACAGTTTGAAAGTGGCGAATAATGCGCATAATATCAATGAGCTGATGAACTATTATAAGTACACATCTTCATTGGATTTGTATTATGCAATAGCGGTTCATACAATTGAAATGAAGGAGCTGAGCAAGTTTACTGTTATTGGTGATAAACTCGAAGCTCCTCATGAAGCTGAAAAGAAGTCGAT
>JANNYV010000016.1:0-2970 GCA_031410275.1 Bacteroidota bacterium | reverse complement strand
GCGATACAGCCATGGGGTATCAACAAAATGGAAGCTATGAGTTACTTTTTGAGAATGAATTAGACGCTATTGAAAAAATAGATTATTTAAATAATTTTCTCTACAAGGAATTAAAGACAACTGCATTTAATGTAAAGAATGAAAAAATAAAGCAATTTAAATTCAATACACAAAAAGTAAAAGCGCTGATTGAAAATACCTGTGAGGGTGAAATTGACACAGGTCTTATGATGAAGAGTTTGATACAACTGGTTACTTTACTCGGTGTAGAAATTAAAACCGGCTGTGAAGTACTTTCATTTTCCGATACCGGAAAAGAAGTGGAAGTTGTGTGCAAAAATCCGGTGACATATTCTGATTATTTGTTTATGGCAAATACGCTCAGTATTTGCACGAATGCATTTGCAACAACACTATTACCAGGGTATGATATTACTCCGGGCAGAGGACAAGTATTAATAACAAAGAAAATACCGGAGCTCCCATTTAAAGGAATTTTTCATTTCGATAAGGGCTACTATTATTTCAGGGAATATCAGGGCCAAGTACTTTTTGGTGGTGGGAGAAATACAGATTTTGATACTGAAAAAACGACTTCATTTGATTTGAATATAAAAATTCAAGATGGCTTATTGCAGAGATTAAAGGAAATAATTTTACCCTATTATCAGTTTGAAATTGACTTACAATGGACCGGTATTATGGCCTTCGGAAATAGCAAACAACCAATTTTAAAACAGCATAGCAAACATGTATTTATCGGAGTACGAATGGGAGGGATGGGCGTGGCCATTGGCTCTGAGGTTGGGTATAGATTGGCGGAGATGGTGACTTAAAAATTATGAATGATGAATAATAAAAGAATTCTAGGGCATTCTACTAATCTCTTATCACATTAAAATGCCATTGTGATCTTTAATTTTCTCAGGTATGTTTGGTGCTTTTATCATTTCATACAAATCTATTTCTACATTTCTGCATATTGCATTCATAGGAATATCAGTGATGAAATTTTCAAATGGATCTTCACTATTATCTCCAACCAATTCGATCGTTATGTACAACCATGAAACCAAGGTATATAAAGAACAAATAATAGTATAACCAAGGAGAGAATAATTTTTAAATGAATTAGTATACAAATCAAGGATACCAAATGGCAGAATTAAAATAAAAATGGCAATAAACGATTTACTAAAAAAAGCATATTGCCTTGGAAAAGGTGTTGATTTTAACCGTTCATTTTTACCCTGATTTTCGAAACAGTTATCAAGGTTTTCCATCATATCCATCATTTTAAATTCATCTATTTTGCCTTCCTTTTTCAATTGAAGCAGATGCCTGTTTTGCAAATAAAGAATTTGCAAGGCCTTGTTAGATGTTTGCTGTATTTCATCGTATTCCCTCGGTATCATACGAGAGGCGACTTCATTATTCCACTCTATTTGTGTAGGCTCTCCAAAATAATATTTGCGAATTGATTTACTAAATGTTCTACTATGAGGGGAACGTTTTCTGAGTTGTAATTTCAGAGCGTTTAAATAGGCTATTTGCCGGTCGATACAAATTTTTATATCCGCCGATGCATCACCATTCACATACATCATCAACTGATTGGCAAAAATTCTGGTGGCCACCGCTAAAGCTCCCCAATTCTTCCTCGCTTCCCACGTTCTGTCGTATGATTGTCCGTTCTTAAAACTGGCATAAATGGCCACCGCCACTCCTATCGGGCCAATCAATGCAAACGGAATATGCATTTCAAAACCATGTACATTAAAAAAATAATAATGCACTCCACAAACTGCTGCACCATAAACAAGAAACAGCAAAATATTTTTCCAACCAAACCGCCAAACAACTTCGAAGGGGACATTTCGATAGATATACATAATGAGTATAAAACTAAAAACTAATTTTATTTTTTTCTAGTTTTTACAAATGTTTTTTTGAAATGCCTCGTCTAGCGTTTATTCAACTTCACATAATTCTTTAAAACATGAAATCATATCTTATTCTCGCAATCTTTTTTTTGCTCGCTTCTTGTCAAAAACGCAGGTGTTATTTTGGCGAAGAAAATTACCTGCAAGGTAAATGGAAATGGGAAGAAACATCCGGTGGTATTGCCGGAATTGTTACAACACCGGCCAGTACGGGGGACGAAATTTACCTTGAGCTTCTCAATGATGGCACCTATATCTTCTCAAAAAATAAAATAGTTGCCCAACAAGGAACCTATTCCGCCGGTGCGCAATTTTGTTATCATACAAATACAACGAAACCCTGCATTACATTAGACAATACTCAAGTACTCACAATAGAAATGAATGACGCTCATAATTTGTATCTTGCAGAGGAGTACGCCGATGGACTGAATTATAAATACTCAAAATGATAATTTTTTAATTATTAATTCTAACGATGTAAAATGAATGCAAGAACCGGGTGAACATGAACTGATTCAGGGTTGCCTCAGAAAAGAGCCCATTTTTCAGGAGAAGTTGTATAAACTATATTACAGCGTACTCCTGAAGATTTGTGCGAGATATGTTTTAAATATGATGGATGCGGAAAGCTTATTGAATGATAGTTTTTTAAAAATATTTTCAAACATTGCAAGCTATCAACACAAAGGCTCCTTTGAAGGGTGGATGAAACGAATAACGGTAAATACTTGTTTAGATTATATCAGGACAAAAGACTTTACGTATGCTAGAAGTTTGGTTGAAATAAAAGATACAAATACAACTATCGGGAAGCATTTAGAAGATGATATTATTCAGCAATTAGAATTTAATGCATTGATGAAGATGATACAACAACTGCCCGGCAATATGAAGGTCGTATTTAACTTGTATATTTTTGAAGATTATTCACACAAAGAAATTGGGAAAACACTTGGCATTACTGAAAATACATCGCAATGGTATTTGCATCAGGCCAGAAAAACATTGAAAGAAAAAATAATAA
>JANNYV010000015.1:0-7348 GCA_031410275.1 Bacteroidota bacterium | reverse complement strand
CAAATGAACTTGATGATGAAGTATTATTTACGGTTAAATTTAATGTTGCTACAGAATCACATCCTGATGAATTCATAAATGTAGCCGTATATGTTCCTGACGTATTTAATGATTGTGTATTCCAGGAATAAGGAGTTGCATTGGAACAGATTGTAGTATTTGTTATACTTGCTGAAGGAGCGCATACATTTAAGGAGCCCGTCAATGCAAAATCATTTGCCGTTGAATTCAGAACATCAAACAAATAAAAAGTCCCTGAAGAACTTGTTGCGCCATAAGGAACTAATCGGAAGGTCGCGGTTGTTGAGGACGGTATATTTTGCAAGGCCGTGATGCTTGACAAATCAATAAGACCAATGGAGGCTCCTGCACTTGAGGTGGAAGTAAAATTTAATGTTGTGATATCAAAAAAGCTAGTGCCATCTGTACTGTATTGAAGCAAGCCATTTGTTGGTCCTGTGGCAGAACGTCTGTAATCGATGGGGCTCATGGAACATAAATTCATTGAGTAACCAGTAGTTGGTTTTGCGGAGAATGAAATAAATTTATTTGCAGTGATATTATCCTGAGCAGTGAGGTTATTCCAACCCAAACCTCCCCAACCTCTTGCTGCAGCACTTCCTGTTGTGCTCACGCCTGAGCCTCTTGATAATCCACCGGCTGTTGCATTCGCAGAAACTGCTGTGGCATTATATGGACTCGTACCAAAATTATTAGTGCCACCGGTTAAGCTATTCATATCCCATGCTGCTATTATCGGACAAGTAACAATTAAATTTCTTATCACATCATTCGCAGCAAGATAATTTGTATTGCCTGTTTGTGATGCCGTAATAGTTGTGTTACCTACACCCACAATGGTTACAGTATTTCCTGCAACTGTTGCCACAGATGGATTACTACTTTGAAACGTGACTGCATTCCCTGATGCTCCGCCAGTTGCTGACAAAGTAAAAGGTGCATCCCCAATTGCTCTGTTTGCCAATGCAGCAAATGAAATAGTTTGTGGTGCTTGATTTACAAGTAATGCTTGTATAACATTTGTAGCCGGATTATAATTTGTATTGCCTGCTTGTGATGCTGTAATATTTGCCGTACCGGCCCCTGTTATTGTAACCACATTTCCTAAAATTGTTGCCACAGAAGAATTGTCGCTTAAAAATGTAACGGTGTTTCCTGAACCCCCGCCTGTTGCCGTTAATGCAAAGTCTGCATTCCCAAATGTCTTGGCAGCTAACGTATTGAAAATAATCGTTTGAGATGCCGGTATAATATCTGCTGAAAGTGTTGATTGAGTCAATGAATATTTTGAGGCATCAGCTCCGCCTAATGAAAAGGCTGTAGTAACTGAAATATTTGTCCCTGCATTGACACTTGCAAACGTTCCTGAAGTTCCGTTTAATGTGACCACATCAGGACTTACAACACCAACTAGTGTTCCCCCGGAAATGGTTGCAGCATTCGTACCATCATAAGGTTTTGAATTTGCAGTAGCTCCGGTTACAGTCAAATTTTTTACATTGACTAATTGTGATTGTTGCACATTTGGAGCTACATCATACGTAGCATTACCTGCTTGAGAGGCTATAATGATAGTCGTTCCGGCACCTACAAAGGTGAGTATGCTACCGGAAATAGTGGCTACATTCGTATTTGAGCTACTATACAAAACGGTTAAGCCTGAACTGGCTGTTGCCGTTAATGTAATTGGTGCATCACCATAAGTAGCATTTGCTAATGGGTTAAATGTGATGGTTTGTGGAGTTAACGAAGCAGCAGTAATATTAGCTGAAAGACCTGTTGGTTGAGATAAAGAATAATTCCCTGAAGCAGTACCTGAAATTGAATAACCTGATACCGATACGGCAATACCATTTGCGATAGCTGAGCTGGCAAAAGTTGCAACAGGAGCTCCGCCTAAAATAACATTACTAATATCTGCAGATTCAACACCCACTAAACTTGCAGTTCCACTGAACGTTGCATTTGTATTTCCATCGAAGGGCTTATTATTGGCGGTAATTCCTGTTATGGTAATCGGTTTTTGATTAACAGTGCTTGAGCCAATTGAAATGGTTTGCGTTGCAGCATTTGTACTAGTTACATTTATGGTTCCGGAATATATTCCTACAGCAGTGGTTGAAGCCAAACGGACGCCAATCGTTTTTGAAACTGAAGCAGCATTTGCCAATGTCAATGTCGAAAAATAGGTACCGACACTATTATCTGCAAATTCAAAACCGTTTAACGGACCAACTACAATAGAGTTAGTCATATCGGTTCCTGTCAGTGAGAAACTAGTAGTAGATGAAGCCGTTCCGTATGTTTTAGTAAGTGGTGATAAAGAACCTGACAGGGCGATGGTTGGCGTGGCCGCGGCTGTTGTTGTGATGGTAACAGATGAATTATTTTCAACTCTGCATGTCGTTGCTGAGGCGGTTAAATTATTTGGGATTATATAAATATTCAAAGTTTGATTGGCTCCAACTGATATAGGGCTGCCGGGCGTAATGGTATAGGTTGCTGCACTAGTTGTTGGAGTATATGATCCTATCACATTTGTTGGAGATGTTCCGCCAATGCTATATTGTACAGAAACAGTAGGGCCTCCGGTAATATTACTCGCTCTTGAAACTATATTTAAACTTGAAACTGTAAATGATACCGATGCATTACTCGTGATGCTATAAGTATACCATTTGCTCGCTGCAATATTATTGGCCAATGTATTATTGTATCCTGAGCCACTTATACTGCCACCGGCAGCCGAACAAGTCACTCCGACACCTCTTGAAATTTGTGAAAATGTCAAACCACTTACTGCTGGAGAAATAGTTGCTGTTGGTGTAGCCGGACAAGTAATAGTGGTCATTGCCGTATACGAAACTGTGGTTTGCCCGGAACTAATAAATGCACATAACATAAAGGCGGCAATAAAACAATACCGAATACTATTTGTTGAGTTTATCGAAAGTTTTGTATGCTCATTGATGGCATCATAAACAGTTGAAAATAAGCGGGGAGAATTTTTCATATTCTATTTTTTAGGTGTTTAAAATAATACGGAACTGACAAATATAATAGGCTTATCTAACATATTAATGTTGTCAGCACATTTGATATTCACATAGTGAGCATGTTTATGCAGATAAATACTTTAGTAGCATTACACTGAATCAGCCAAGGGATGACTTACGACTTGTTCCTTAGAACTTATAACTACGCACCTGTTTGCATCCGGCTTAGCTTTACATAAAACCCATTTTCCATATTCACCAATTCCTGATGAGTGCCCTCCTCTACTATTTCTCCTTGATGCAATACGACAATTTTATCGGCATCTTTAATAGTAGAAAGTCTATGTGCTATTACAATACTGGTTCGACCCACCATTAATTTATCTAATGCATCCTGCACTAATTGTTCGCTTTCACTATCAAGGCTACTGGTGGCTTCGTCTAAAATTAATATCGCAGGGTTTTTTAATACTGCTCTGGCAATTGCAATTCGTTGTCGTTGCCCTCCGCTCAATTGTATACCACGCTCACCGACCAATGTTTTCCATTGATCAGGAAAACTTTGAATAAAATCGTAAGCATTTGCTTTGCGAGCCGCCGCTTCAATTTCCTCTTGAGAGGCTCCGACTTTTCCGTAAGCAATATTCTCAGCTATAGTGCCTGCGAATAAAATAACTTCTTGAGGTACATACGCTATTTGCTTGCGTAATGAAGTAAGGTCGAGTGTATTGATATCAACACCATCTAATAATATTTGTCCTTTATCGGGGGTGTAAAATCGCAGGAGCAAATTGGCAATCGTACTTTTACCGCTGCCGCTGCTTCCTACCAAGGCCACAGTTTGTCCCGCTTTAGCTTTGAATGTAATATTTTTCAGTACATTAAAATTTTCTCGAGTCGGGTAATTAAAGGAAATGTTTTTCAATTCAATTTCTCCTTTGGTATTTAATTCTTCATCATCACGCTCATGTATATGTTCGATATCTTCATCAATAATTTCGAAGACTCTATCAGTTGCACCTAAGGCTCTTTGTATGCTGGCAATTTGCTCAGGCAAACCACCAAGACTACCACTGACAAACAATGCCAGCATCATAAACTTACCAAACTCTTCTCCGCTGATGACACCCTGCGCATTTAGTTGCAACATTTTATACAACATAAAAAAGATAGCTCCGAAAATACAAGTAATCACAAAGGCAAAAAATGCGCCACGGAAAACACCATATTGCAAACCAAATCGTTTTATTTCATTTGTCTTATTGTTATACCGGTTGATTTCATATTGTTCATTCGTAAATGATTTTACATTGGTAATACCGGTAAGGCTTTCTCCGACTATGACATTCGCATCTGCAATTTTATCCTGAAACCGTTTACTATAGCCTCTTATTTTTCTAGCAAATAAAATGGCGACTGCCGATAATGGCGGAATAATGATTAAAAACCATTTTGATACTTGAAAATCTGTACTGCTGATAATAATAATCAATCCGCCGATACCCACTATACTTTGACGAATAATTTCTGCAATATTCATAGTGAAAGCTTCCGAAATCACATTCAAATCTGTCGCTAAGCGGCTACTCAATTCAGCTGATTGATTTCGACTAAAGAAAGCCATTGGCTTTTTCACCAATCGCTCGTACGCCTTATTGCGTAGGCCTTGCAAAATATTTTCCGTCACACGGGTAAACATAAATACACGTCCAAAACTGATAAAACCCTGAGCTACTAATATCAGTAGTAATTTCAATCCGAGACCGTCTAGTTTTTTTAGGTTGGCCAACATCTGCGTTTTATCTCCATTGCCAAGCATACCAAACATTTTTCCGCTTAAAATTGGAAACAATAATCCAACGCTTGCAGACAATATTAGGAATAACATTCCTAAACCAAACGCCCATTTCTGATTCCCTAAATATGAAAATAATCTTGACCCTTTTTTAAAATTCTCTGCATTCAATTTTGCCTTCGGCATATCTTGCAATTCATTATTGCGTTTCATTCGTTCTTCTCGTGCGCTTGCCATACTTTCTTTTTGTGCTGCAAATGTAATTATGAATTGGTTGAAAATGAGAGAATTTGAATATTTCAAAATAATCATTTGTTGTCATAATTTGAACATGTATATAACATGTTAGTTAGCGAAAATGGAGGGTATTGCATACGTTTCTCTTTTAGCTGCAAAGAATATAAAGTTGAATCATTAAGAAATAGCCTTTGAGCTCTTTGTGCTACATTTCTTAGCATCCTTTTCGGTTAAATTATTTTTGCAGGTATTCACAAATTTATAATGCACAGAATATATAAGCTTATGATACAGCTTAACGACTCTATGAACAGACACTAAAATAATAAAGGGCATCGAGGTATTCTTTTACCAACAAAAGTTAGTTTCATAAATCTAATAAAGTCAATGCTGACATAGTATATTTGCTAAGAAAATTGTTTTTATTAATGTATGGCTCATCAACGAAACTTCTTCAGTATTATAGCCTTTTGCATACTGCAACTTTCTTGTTTTGCCCAAAAAGATACCATTTTCATTAACCGCATAGGGACCATTGTCCCAAAGGATAGCGCAAAATATTTCAGGTTTATGAGTAAGATTGATTCAGAATTATATAAGATAGAAGATCATTTCATGACTGGACAGATTCAAATGACAGGTTATTGTACTTCCACGAATGCGGCAATCAAAACTAATAACTATATTTTTTATGATAGTTTAGGGGCAATAGCTAGTGAAGGAGAATATGTCAAAGGATTCAAATCAGGTATGTGGAGATATTATTACAAATACGCAAGCCATCTCAAATCAGTAAAAGAATATAATTATCCGCAAAAAGGCTACTACCTCAAATTATATGATTCGCTGACATATAAAATAATGGATGAGGGGTTTTGTGATGAGAATGATAAGGCGAAAGGAATATGGAAAACTTATTTTTATAATTCAGATTCGATCCTTTATAAAAGGAATTTTAGTGGTGGTAGAAAAGAAGGTACACAGTATGAATATTATAAAAATGGAGCTGTCAAGCGAATTGAAGTATTTGAAAATTTTAAGTTGACAGATGGAAAGCAATTTAATGAGGATGGTAAGAAAATAAAATATTTTCCCGCATTTGAATATCCTGAACCCCCTGAGTCAATATATTACTACTTGCTCAAACGGGTGAAATGTTTTGATGAAACAGTGAAATCAACAAAATTTCAATATAAATTAGTCGTTCACAGCGATGGTTCAGTCTCCAATATTGAGATCTTTAATGTACCTGACGAAGCATGTAAGAAAGAGATTATCGAAAAAATGATTAAAATGGGAAAATGGAAACCTGCTAAACGTGAAAATGTTCCATACAACTATACTATTGAACTCGGCTTTAGATAGTATGTTACAAGAGAAGAGTATTTACAAAGTCAATACCTTTATAACTCAGCAACATAGCAGCATTATAGGGCCTCTTACCATACCTATAATATTTACATAATTCCACCCAAAGCTTTGGGGGTACGCCCAAAGAATAATTCATAATTCATACCTATCTATTGTCATTGCCGAGTTAGAATTGCTTTTTTGGGTGAAGACTTTTTCAACATTCATCATTTCTATTCCTTCATTCATAACTCCTCATTTCTCATTCATAATTCTCTTACCTTTACCCCATGTTTCTCAAACTTAGTATTCAATTTATTATCGGAATAGCAGTGGGTATTTATGGTTATTTAATACCCGGCTATATAAATTTGACGGTGCTTCAATTAGGGTTGCAAAAGAATACATCAGCACTTTGGAAAACCCTAATCATATTAGCCATTATTGAAATTCCGTATTGCATAATTTGTATGAATGGAATGCAATGGTTTATGCAGCAGACATTGGTTCGGCTCATTGTACAATGGCTCATTGTAGCCATCATGATTTTATTGGCTATTCTCAGCTTTTTGGAAACAAGAAAGGAACATGAACAAAAGACAATTGACACCACAAAAGTAGATTCAAAACGAATCAACAGGTTGTTACTCTTGGCGATTTTTAATCCATTTCAATTATCAGCTTGGGCCATTTGGGGGGCTTACTTTATTGAGAAATCATGGTTTATTTGGACTAAGTTCTCCATTTTTATTTTCAGTCTTGGGGCAAGTTTAGGAGTCTTTTTAATATTATGGTCCTATGCATTTACCGGGCACAAATTGCTTGAATATTTTTCTATTAACAGAAAATACATTGATTACTCCGTCAGTATACTACTTTTTATTTTAGCTTTAGTACAGGTTGCGAGAAATCTTTCTTAATTCAATAATATAATTACACCAACGCACTA
>JANNYV010000014.1:0-3954 GCA_031410275.1 Bacteroidota bacterium | reverse complement strand
GACCGTATGCGTCGTGAGTTTAAAGTGGAGGTTAACCAAGGTGCTCCGATGGTGGCCTATAAAGAAGCATTTCATGCAACAATCGAACATAGAGAAGTATTGAAAAAACAATCGGGTGGTCGTGGTAAATTCGCCGATATTCAATTTTCGATTGGACCTGCTGATGAAGAATGGATTAAAGAAAATGAAGGAAAATCATTCCAGTTTGTCAACGACTTATTCGGAGGTTCAATTCCTAAGGAATTTGTTCCGGCAATTCAAAAAGGATTTGAACAAGCAATGGTAAACGGTGTACTTGCCTCCTACCCTATGGTAAGTATGAAAGTAAGAGTATTTGACGGAAGCTTCCATGATGTGGATTCTGATGCAATGAGTTTTGAATTATGTGCCCGCCAAGGGTTCAGAGAGGCAGGACGGAAAGCGAAACCAACCTTACTAGAGCCAATCATGAAAGTTGAGGTGACTACACCTGATCAATACATGGGTGATGTGACAGGTGATTTAAATCGTCGTCGTGGTCTTTTAGAAGGTATGGATAGCAGAGCAGGTGCTCAAATTATTCGTGCAAAAGTTCCATTGGCTGAAATGTTCGGATATGTTACCCAACTTCGTTCTTTATCAAGCGGACGTGCAAGTAATGTAATGGAATTTAGTCATTATGCCCCAGCACCAAATAATATTGCAGAAGAAGTAATTGCTAAAGTAAAAGGCAAAAAGGATAACGGATAAATTTTTCACTTTTTGATATAAAAATACCACTTGAAAAATCAAGTGGTATTTTTTTGTTTTATACGTATAGCTTTTTTATTTTTGTCGTATAAAATAAAATCATGGATACTAAAATCACATTAAGCTTTGAAGAAACTGTTATTGATGCAGCTAAAAAATATGCAGAAGAACACAATATAAGTCTAAGTCGCCTCACCGAGTTCTTATACAAAAAAATGACATCAACAAATTATTATTCCCTTGAAGATCTCCCTATCTCTGATTGGATAAATATAGTTTCCGAAGGCGAAACCGAATACCAACGTTCACCGGTTACTCGCAAAGCAATGAAAAAAGAATATTTCGAAAGCAAAAAATAATGAAACTATTTATTGATGCGAATGTGCTGATTACAGTATTGAATAAAGAATTTCCGGCCTTCACAGATTGTGCAAGGTTATTAAGCCTTGCAGACAAACGAAAATTTGAATTGGTTACTTCGCCTATGTGTTTAGCGATATCATTTCATTTTGCCCAAAAGAAATGTTCTGAACAAATAGCCAAACAAAAAATTGCTTTACTGACTTCAAAAATGTCTGTTTCTGATAATAATAAAAGGGATGTATTAATGGTATTAGAAAATAAACAGATTCATGATTTTGAAGATGGACTAGAATATTATTCGGCCGTTTCAGCCAAATGTAAATGTGTCATCACGCAAGATATTGGTGATTTTTATTTTTCAGAATTAGAAGTTTTAAAACCTGAGGATTTCCTGGTAAAGTATGCAGTATGATGGGTTTAGTATAGCAGGGGGTTTTCATACCTTATTCCTCATCTTTAAAGAATAGCTTACACGAATATCTAAAAAAAAACGTTCAAATAAAAAGTGAAACACTATTTTTACGCTATGGATTCAAATATGTTGATAGAACGGATGAATGATGTAAGTCTGTTGGCTAATGATACAAAGACTGAATGGGATGCTATTATTTCTAAATATCCTTACTTTTCCACAGCTCAATTATTGCATTATGGTAATGCCTTTTTTCATCAATCGGGAAAACCACAGTTTACTGCTTTGCACAAGCATGATCCAATTGAATTTGTAAGATTTATACATCAAATAAAGAACACCAACATTATTACTGAGGAATTAGCGAAGCCCATTGAAGTATTTGATCAAGAAAAAGTTGATGATATAATTGAAAAAAGTAAAGCGCTTGAGGTTGAAGAAAGTATACACGAACCGGAAACCATAAAACATAGCATCGAAGTAAAAGAGACCACTACAGAAGAAGAGAAAATTAAAGCCTATGACAAGCTAATCGAAACCGCAAAAGAAATACCGGATATTCAGCAACAGGATAATCATATGTATATTGATATCATCGAAAAAATAAGAGTTCAGCAAGAGCCGGAAGAGTTTGGCAAACCTGAAGATATTTTAGAAATGATTAGTGAATTGCCAAATAATGCTCCGTATGATATTATCACAATCGTAGAAGAAACAGCAACAATTAATCAAATAGAAAATAGTAATCTCCTTTCAAATTCACAGGAAGTAGCTGAAGTGAATATTTCAGCGAATTTGCCGTCGTCAACTAGTATTGAAGAAGATAGTATTGAAGAAGAAGATGATGAAGATAAATCATTGATGGTGATGATGAGTTTTACAGATTGGCTGAAGCATTTTAAACAAAAAACAGAACACGAAAAATCAGAAGCCAAAGATAGAAAGGCACTTAAAACTGCATGGCAAAAAGAGAAATTGGCAGAAGCAGCCGATGAAGAAATTGATGAAATTCCTGAACCCATTTTTAAACAGGCCATGGAATCTATTTCAACTGAATCAAATCTGATAAGTGAATCATTAGCGGAGATATTGGCCCAACAGGGGAAAACCGATAAAGCGATTGCGATGTATAAAAAATTAAGTTTGCGTAATCCCGAAAAAAGCACTTACTTTGCTTCCCTTATTACTAATTTAAATTTAAACAACGATTAATTATGTCTGTTCTGATTGTTATACTTATTGTGATTACTTGCGCAGCGTTAGCTTTTTTTGTATTAATTCAAAACCCAAAAGGTGGAGGCCTAGCCGGATCTTTTGGGGGATTAGGTAATCAAATGATGGGTGCCAAACAAAGTACAGATGTTGTTGAAAAAGGAACATGGGTTTCTGCTGCAGTATTATTGGTTTTGGTTCTTGGCTCATTTGTGCTAACACCAAAAAATTCGAATAATACGAATGAAAAAACACGTTCTGAAAAAGTAAATAAAGGGACGCCTCCGGCGGCGGCTCCTACACCTGCCCAAACACAACAACAAGCACCGGCACCAACTCCTGATCAAGCCGCACCTAGCGGAAGTTCGGCTCCGTCCGCTGCACCGGTTCCAACACAAGCACCGGCATCCACTCCTAAAAAACCATAATCGGTTTTAGAAAGTTATCTTTTTCAACTGGCGCTACTCAATTTTTCCAAAATAGAAAACACCGCAGGGCAAACCTCAGTATTCATTAAAGTCAATGATTGCCTTTTTATCAGTACATCCTCATCTGTATATGGGTATCGCGCACAGTCTGTAGGACGAACTTCATAAATACTACAATAATTATCAGCCCCTAAAAAACTGCAAGATTGTTGTTTTAATACATAATCATTCTCTTCATCAAGTTTCAAATAGGTTTGAATAAATACACCTTCCTTCAATCCAAGATGTTTTGCTATGCGTTTAATATCCGGTATTTTAAATCGAGGCGAATGATGCTTACAACAATTTGCACATTGAAGACAATCAATTTTTGAAAACGCTTCTTCATGTAATTCAGGAAGTTGCTTAATCACCTTCCGCTGATCACATCGTTTCAGAAAATTTGCATATTTCTTTTTATTGTCTTTCGCTGTCTTTTGCCAATCCTGCATTTGGGTTATTTATATAAATGTAAATATATTTTACATATGATACCTGCTTACAATAAACAAATGTAAATATTCTTTTCTAAAACTTTTAAGTCTCATCGGCCAACTTATAACTCTCAACTTTTTACTTTAGACTTTCTACTTTCTTCCTTACATTTGCGCTCTAAAAATTATCGCTATGAGCAACGGACATTTTAATTTTCCTCAACCAATAAACGAAACTGTTTTACAATTTGCACCCAAATCGATTGAAAAAATAAATTTGAAAAATGCATTGGCATCAGCAAAAAAAAACAAATTAGATATTCCGATGTATATCGGT
>JANNYV010000013.1:0-4162 GCA_031410275.1 Bacteroidota bacterium | reverse complement strand
CAAATATGTATTTTTTTTTAAATGAAGACAAAATATAAATTTGCCTTCCAAACTATTGGTATTGTTGTCATTATGAAAACCGCATTAATTTACCTTACAGCTTGTTTTGCATCGTTGCAAGTGCTTGCGCAGGAAATGGTTTTTACTACCAGACCGGCCGCAAAAAAAGTTGGTATTCAGGACAAATTTGAAGTTCGATATACCATACAGAATGCCACGAATATTCAAAAATTTTCATTGCCCCCATTGGCCGATTTTGATGTGGTCGGCGGACCCATGCAAAGTCAGAGTACGTCATACACCAACGGAGAGCGAACGTCTTCGTTTGAATTGACCTATGTATTCAAAGCGAAGCGAAAAGGTAATCTTGTAATTCCCGGAGGCATTGCCTATTCTGAAGGAAAAACATACCGTTCGAATGATGTAGCTATCGAAGTGATTGATGGTAGTGTGGCGCAACAACAACAGCAAGCCCGTCAACGAAGTAATAACCCGTTTGATGATCCTTTTTTTAATCAGGATCCATTTGCTGATATTCAAAAACAACAACAGCAAATGATGCAACAATTGCAGCAAATGCAACGCGGGTTTGGCGGACAACAAGCGATGCCGCGTCAGGCGCAGCCACAAGCCCAAGCACCTGAAATGATTTCGAAGAATGATGTATATAATAATATTTTTATTAAAGTAGATGTCGATAAAAAGAATGTGGCCTTGGGTGAACAAATTACGGCTGTCTATAAATTGTATACGCGAATGGGCATGCAGGTAAATCTTACCAAGCTTCCTTCTTTAGTAGGTTTCTGGAGTCAGGATTTTAAAATACCACAACCGCCTAAACCAACCCGTGAAGTATTGAATGGAAAAGAATATCAAGTTTTTGTATTGAAAAAATCGGCCCTCTTTCCTACACAAACCGGCACATTGACCTTAGACCCGGCTGAAGCGGAAGGCACAGTACAGGTTTTGAATTCGAAAAAGGAAAAAGTGAATGATCCGTTTGGTGGTTTTTTTGGTGACCAGTTTGCAACCACATACGGCTATGAAGATGTACCTGTAAAATTGAAAAGTACAACCATCAATATTAATGTATCGGATATTCCGAAGGTAAACAAACCGACTTCATTTGATGGTGCTGTAGGAAGTTATACCATAGAAAGTAATATTGATAAAACCGAATTGACCACCGATGATAATGCTACTGTAACACTTCGAGTGAGTGGCTCAGGTAATTTAAAATTAATTGGAACACCGGTGATTAAATTCCCTGAAGATTTGGATGCATACGACCCTGAGGTACATGATACCATTACCAATACGAACAATATTATTGCAGGTTATAAAACATTTTCATATAGTGTATCACCGAAGGTTGCCGGTGTATTTACGATTCCTTCGACAGAGTTTTCATTTTATGAACCAGCTTCCAATTCGTATAAAGTTGTGAGTACCCCTTCGTATACCTTGCATGTAAAACCGGGGAAAAATGGCGGTTCATTGGCAAAGGGCACGTTACCAAAAGACATTCATGACATTCATGCAAAGCCGGCAGAAATACGAAAATCGTCGGATGATGTTATGCATAACAGCGCGTTATATTGGAGCGGGTTTGCATTGCCTTTGCTAGCTTATATTGGACTTGTAGCATTCAAACAGAAAGAAGATAAATTGCAAAGTAACGCGGTATTATTTAGAAATAAACGCGCCAATAAAGTGGCACTAAAACGGTTAGTTTCGGCAGAGAATTTTTTAAAGCAACATGCACAAAGTTCGTTCTATGAAGAAACGTCGAAAGCTGTTTGGCTTTATCTCAGTGACAAACTGAATATTCCTTTGTCAAATTTATCAAAGGAAATTGCAGGTCAAAAACTCGCACAAAAAAATGTGCCTTCGTCAACAAAAGAAGAAATATTTAGAATTACGAATGAATGTGAAATGGCCTTGTATTCGCCTGATAGCGGCACATTGAAAATGCATCAGACCTACAGCGATGCGTTGAGATTGATAGGACGATTAGAAGAATTATTAGCGTGATAAAAGGAAGCACCATATTATATTGCCTCTTAGTTTTGTTTTCATTTCATTCGAAAGCAACCAATAATATTATGTATGATAAAGCCAATCAACTTTATCATAACAAAAATTATGATAGTGCATCACAGCTTTATCAGCAAATGCTGAATGATGGTTATTGCTCTGCCGATCTTTTTTATAATGCCGGCAATACCTATTACAGATTAAATAAAATTGGTTGGGCTATTTGGTGTTATGAGAAGGCATTACAACTGCATGAAAATAAAAACTATTCTGAAAATCTTTCATTAGCTAAAAAAAGAATCAAAGAACCGATTGACAAAGTGAATGATATTTTTTTTATCCGATGGTGGGAAGCATTATACACATTTTTTTCGGTGAATGTTTGGGCCATACTTGCCTTGGCTTTTTTCTTAGTCAGTTTTTTGCTTCTCTTTTTAACCAAATTAAAATCAACTATTTATATTTCTCGAAGCGTTCCTGCGACACTTTTTTTTGTATCAGGATTTTGTTTGTGTATGTTGCTGGTTAGTTCATACAACCAAACATATCATTACAGCGGCATCATTATTGAGCCGAAGACGTTATTTAGTAATACAGCTAAGAAGGATCCTATGTTTATAAATGAAGGAATAGAAGTAAAAGTAATTGATACAAACGGCAAAGGAAGTATATTGGGCGCTGCAAACTATGTTGTTGTAAAGCTTCCTGATGGAAGGATAGGCAGTATAGACCGAAGATCATTTAAGAAATTATAGTGTGCTTGGCTAATTTTCGTGTAGAAAAATAAATCATCACCGACCATCAGATATTTACATTACATAAGTTCAAGAAGCACACTCGTAGGTAATACAACGAATCAGGACCGGAACAAAAAATGACCATTCGAGTGAATGGCCATTTTTATATGAATTTTCAACTTTTGAAACTTTTGTGAAGCAATCAAATTTATTGTGCCCACCAAACCGGTGTAGTTAGTGCAGGGCTTGGAGCATTCGGATTATTTACGCGTTCTTGTTGAGGTATAGGAAATCGCATAGGAATTACTGCAATAACGCCATCAGGGTTAGGAGTCAGCATAGGATATCCAGTTCTTCTATAGTCATTATAAGCCTCAACTTGACCATACATCCCTAACCATTTTTCATACATTATTCTACTTAAATCTGTAGTCGCAGGAGTATATGTGGCAATATCAACACCATCATACGTTCCGCCTGTTACTGCGTCACATGAGGCTTTTATCGCATCATTTAAAGCATCATTAGCTGTTGGAACTGAGGTTCTAGCAAGTACTTCTGCTTCGATAAATTTAGCTTCTGCATATGTAACCAAAGGAAATGTTGTAGCGTCTGAACCCGCCAAATATGCACCAATTCTTGATATACTGCCATCGTCATTAGTTACATCAATTGGACTACCTGCATACAGACCACTATCATTTGTAGCGAAATAACTACCGACCCGTAAATCTAATGGACGTAATAGCAACGAATCTATCAACGATTTTGAAGAAACTATATAACCGCGTTCATTTTCAAAAGCGAACCACTGATTTGAGGCACTACCTGTACCATGAAGGCAAACACAATTTTCTGAATTATTTCCAATACCATTCGACAATGCTGCTAAAATTGCAGCAGGGTCATAGCTTGCTTTATTTGAATATCTATTCAAATATCTTGCTTTTAGTGTATAAGCAGTTTTCATCCACATTGAAACATCTCCATTAAAAATGATATCGTCAGATCCTGGTTGAAATACATTCGCACTAGCCGGTTTTCCTAAATCGACGATGGCAGAATCTAATTGAGCAAGTATTCCATCCAAAACCAAAGCCTGATTGTCAAATTTTGGTGCTAAAATACCCTGCTTTATTTTTAACGCTTGAGTATATGGTATATCGCCCCATAAATCGGTGAGTAAACCCCAATTCATCGCTGCAAGCACATTTGAAATTCCGGTATAATATGGATTTTTTGTACCGGCTAATTCCTTCAGTTGGTTGGCGTCCTCTAATGATTGATATAATTGTGTCCATTGATTGTTAAATTGATCTTCAATCAAACTATAGAACTGTGGATCTTGTGCTTGAAATTGTGCACCCACATTGTGTTGTATTAAAATA
>JANNYV010000012.1:0-3690 GCA_031410275.1 Bacteroidota bacterium | reverse complement strand
CGCGCGCCTGCCCGCCGCTCCCATCGAAAGCACCCGTACTTTTATGCACCGCAAGGACGAGTGGTCAGAGCCGGTTTGCGGTTTCCTGAATTAGTAAATCAATTATCGAGTTTTACATTTGGTACGCATCGTATCACCAATTTTGAAATGGAAACGTCTGCTATTTTTGGATTGGGAAGAATATTTGGTCATCGTTGCCTCGCACTCAATACCATTGTTGCAAACCGTATCAGTAAAACATTTTCGAAAGACGGCGCCAAGAGTGTTGAAAATATGATTCAACGAAATTTAGAAATAATTGAAAAAATAGATTGATTGCAAACTCAACATGTAGATTTTTTTGGCGATAAAGGAATAGACGTTGACAGGGTTCCCGTGTACAAACAAACAGGTTAGACAACTTGAAATCGGGAGCAAAAAAAACAAGGTCTTGCAGATACTTCTTCTATTGTTTGTAAAACGTCCGGTTCAACATCATTTGATTCTTTAAGAGAATTTGAATTGAATAAACACCTTCCGGATATTTTTTTATATCGATAGCTTCATTGTCTTTATACATTTTATTGTTGTATAAAATATGACCGAACATATCAGAAATTTTTAGTTCAACTAATTCTTCAGATGAATGAATATGTATAATATCAGCAGATGGATTGGGATAAATGGCTACACTATTTTTAAGAAATACATCTTGTGTTGGTAAGGCAAAAATGCAATTAAACGAACTATACGGATACAACGATTGATGATACACTTTGCCGACACATTCTAAATCTGATTGGCAAACATTTTGATAGCAAAAAGAAATAAATCCGCCCACTGCACCTATGCCATCAATATAGCTGTATGTAAATGGGAGTGGGCTTCCCGGAGGATTGATGGGTGTCGAATTAAATCGTTTATGATAGATGCCATTTAATTGTACCGAATCTATAATGGCAATTCGTATGGTGTCGATTCCCGCATCCTGCATATAGGTTACTTGCACACTATGAATGGTGTCTCCGGGTTGCAGGCTAAAATCATATAATAAAGAATCACTCCCTGAGATATGTAAAAAAACTTTTTTTGCAATCGTATCTTGACGGATAAAATTTAATCCGAAAGGGTTAGGATAGGCAGTCGTTCCGGCCGTATAAGAATTTCGATATGCCTTCTTATAAGCGATTGTTCCTAACGTCGTATCACCTTGTATGGTATAATCATCAATATGCGCTTCCGATGTGGTGACTGTTAAAGTCCTCCACAACATACCATCTTCAAAAGGCATCGGAATATAGGTTTGCGCATTCGTAGTGAATGCAAAAAACAGCACAGATATAAAAATTAAATTTTTCACACAGAGCAAAATTACTTTCTTAATACTATTTATTCAAATTCAATTTAGACTAATGGGGTTTATTTTTTTGACCTGAAAAAATAAATCTTACTATGGTAAATGCCCTTTCGGTATTAAAAAGGAATAGACGAAAATTAGAGAATCAATTGGGCGGCATACACGCTTTCCGTTCCAATCTTTTTTTGCAAAAAAGTATTTCCACTATAATCGTTGCCGCAATACAAACAGCCGAAAGGCACATTGAATGATTATTCTTTACAAAATTTTCTAGTCACTAAAAGTTGACTCCCGAATAAGAGTTGAATTGAATATACCCCAACCGGATATTTTTTTATATCAATTTCTTCATTGTCTTTGTATGTGTTGTTGTAGTATAAAACATGTCCAAGCATATTCGTAATTTTTACTTCGAATACATTTTCTATTGCATGAATTTTAATAAAATCTGAAGACGGATTCGGAAATACCTGCACTTTATTTTGTAGACTGATATCATTAATCGGTGTGGCATAAATACAATTGAATGTACTGTCAGGGTAAAGTGATTGGTTGTAGGTCTTGCCGACACAGATTAACAAATAACCACACTCAAATTTAAAACATGTCGATAATGGGCCTGAAATCGAACCTATACCTTCAATATAGGTATAAGTGGAAGTCCCTGTAAATGGTACTTCTACAGGAGTTGAATTAAATCTCTTGTGATAAATTCCATTTAATAATATAGAGTCAATTGACGCTATCCTTATTGTATCCAATCCTAAATTTTGCTTATAGCCTAACATTATTCCGTGAATAGTATCACCAATCTGCAAGTTGAAATCATATAATAAAGTATCTTTAATACCATTGCACAAAAACACTTTTTTGCTCATTGTGTCCTGTCTAATATAGAATGAAGCGGAAGCAGGAACATAAGGAGTTAATGTTGTAGGAGCAGAATATGAATTCCTGTGTATTTTCTTATAGGCTTTCCCCACAAAAATAGTATCTCCATTTATTTTGTCTTCATCATAATGCTCGAAACTACTATATATTCCAAATGCCCTCCACATCATCCCATCCTCTAATGGCATTGGAATATAGGTTTGAGCTTTTAATGTCAACGAAAAAAATGAAATAAACGGAAGGATTAAATTTTTCATAAGCAGATTTTCATAAAGTTACTAACTTTACGCTCGTATGCAAATCCATTTTTATAAATACCAAGGCACAGGCAATGACTTTATTTTACTTGATAACCGAACGCAAGAATATTCATCACTTGGGAAACAACAAATATTATCATTATGCAATCGTCATTTTGGAATTGGAGCAGATGGCTTAATGCTGTTAAACAATTCGAGTGACGCTGATTTTGAAATGAAATATTATAATAGCGATGGTAACGAAAGTAGCATGTGCGGAAACGGCGGACGATGCATTACATCCTTTGCAAAAAAACTAGGCCTTATTGTGAACAAGGCAACTTTTACTGCCATTGACGGAGCACATGAATCTACTATTGATGAAGAAAATTTTGTTGAACTTAAAATGAATGATGTACATAAAATGATCGTCAGAGAAGAATCATTCGAACTCAATACCGGCTCACCACATTATGTACATTATATTGATGAAGTGAAAAACTTACATGTGAAAAAGGAAGGCGCATTAATTCGCTATAGTCCATTATACAAAGATGAAGGAATTAACGTCAATTTTGTAGAGGTCTTACCCAACAATCAACTATTCGTTCGCACGTATGAACGTGGTGTCGAGGATGAAACACTTTCATGCGGCACTGGTGTCACCGCTTCTGCGTTGACCTTTATTAAAGATCAATTGGGGGAACAAACAATTTCAGTTGAAACCTTAGGAGGAAAACTCCTTGTTCGATGCAATAATATAAATGGTCAACAATTTGAAAATATTTGGCTATGTGGAAAGGCAGAATATGTATTTGAAGGAGATATAGAGGTGTAAGTCGTAAGTCGTAAGTCGTAAGTCAAAGGCATACAGCTAGGTGGTAGAATAAATCAGGTAGCATATATTAAGCAGAATAAGAACTAATGGAAATTCAAGGATCGTTCAAGAATTATTTTAACCATCGGATGAATATATCCTTATCTGTGATGTATCAAACAATGTATGACAATTGCAGTAGGTACGACCGATTTAATTGCTTCGGGTTTCAATCCGATGAGAGCAAGGGGAGTTTTATTATTATTTGGTTGGAGTAAAGAATAGGAGAGTACCATATCAATTGTAACAAATCTCCTAACATCAATCATCCAACCTCAAACATCTCTGATTTAATAACTACTCTCAATTAGTTTCTTTGTATACACATTTGCCGGGTTGTGATAGAT
>JANNYV010000011.1:0-4996 GCA_031410275.1 Bacteroidota bacterium | reverse complement strand
CCATTTTAAATAGGTTTTCCAATCTTCAACAGGAACTGATTTCAACATACCTGAAAGTGCCACAAAAAAATCTGGTGTACCAACCAATACTGTATCTTGATTTGTAATCATCATTTTAGTCAACATATCTTTCCAATCAATACCCGGTGTTTTTGCATTCAATGCGGCAATGGTAAATTTATTATACACTTTATATGGGTCACGCATGGCTACACGATCCATACTCGCTTTTGCCATGGCTGTTTCCATTGCCATAATAGTTGTTGCATGCTTCGTGGCATCTGCTTCTGTTTCTCCGCTATAGGTCAACATGGTTGCGATGTGTGTCACATATTTTTCTCTGATTCCTTTTTCTCTAGGCTCTTGTTTCAAATAATAATCTCTGTCAGGCAAACCCAATCCACCTTGAAATAAGTTACAAATATTTTTAGTTACTTCCTTATCATCAGGGCCGACATTAATATCAAAAATCGGGTTCATTTGCAACAGAGTTTCTCGTGCAATTTCATCCAATAAAGATTTTGTATCCGTCACCGCGTTTATTTTATCCAATTCAGATTGAATAGCACCGATACCTGCTTTTTCAATCGCAGCGGTATCCATACCTGATGCATAACAGTCGCCCACCATTTGCTCAGGGCTTCCTTTTGCAGCATCTTTTTTTGCAGCTGATTCTTCTAATAAACCTTGTAATGCTTTCTTATTAAATTCCTCTAATAAATTAAAACTGCCCCATCTTGTTTCTGAAGCCGGTATCGGAGTTGATTTTAACCAGGATCCATTTGCATATGAATAAAAATCGTCTGCGGGGTTTACGGTAGTATCAATATTGGAAGCGTCAAGAAATTTCTTTCCTTCAGGAAGTGAAGACGCTTCTTTTTTATTGCTTTCTCCGGCTTTCTCCTGACATGCTGTAAAACTTGTTATAGCGATGGCTGCTAAATAAAGTAATTGTTTACTTTTCATTGTAATTTAAAATTTTGCCAAAAGTAATATAAGAGATATTGGTTTTATGTTAAAATTTTGATGAACGGCAGGATTAGATGCTAAATGCCAGATGTTAGATGTTAGAAAATGCAGTCACGATGTAAATTACTTATGCCTTATGACTTATTACTTGCGACTTTTTATTTACTAAGGCATTTGGTACTACTAACTAATACCATTGGTACTACTAACTATTGCTATTGGTACCATTAACTAATACCATCGCTACTAGTAACTAGTGCTATTGGTACAATCAACTATTACGTTTCTCTTTTTTATGTAACTCATTCTTTACGGCTTATGGCTTACGACTTATGACTTACAACTTATGCCTCCCGACTTTCGCCTTTTCAAACTTTTTCCTATCTTCGTCTTCTAAAATTTATCACATGGAATTAGGTATAGGTTCACGGGTTGAACATCCAAATTTTGGCCGGGGCGTTGTTGTCGATATCGGTACAGAGTTTAATAATATTTGGTTTAAAAGTAGCAACACCGTTCGAAGTATCGGAAAAAATTTCGAAGACTTACGCATTTTATCGGCTGTTGAAAGTTCAGAAATCAGTGGTGTTGTGAATATGGTGGATTTGCAGTTTATGTTGCACAAGATACTAGATGAACGAAGCGACATCAGTGAAAAAGTACCGTTGGGATTAAAATGGCATGGAGGAAATTTAATTCTGAAGCCATTGGAAGAAGGTATGCAAACAAAAGAAATTCCGATTGAAACATTCTTTCATAAGATCGTGATGGTACGCGACAGGCTTCGTGTGATGGAGCAACAAATTAATGCTCATAAAGTATTGACTGACGCCGAGAAGGTTGATCTTCAACAATACATTACACGTATCTATGGTTCACTCACCACCTTCAATGTATTATTTAAGAATGCTGATGACGGATTTAAAGGGAGTGGGAAAGAGTAGTTTAATTGATACTTGATAATGGAGAATTAATAATTAGGGCTTTTTCATTAACTCTATTACGTTCGCGACAAAAGGCAAACCGCTGATAATTTTTGAATTAGCTACAAGCTAAATCCGAATGGAATTTAAAAATCGACTAAATTACCTTGTAACAAAATTAGTATGAGTATAAGCAATTTTTTTTGAACCACATAGAAGGATAGAAACATAGAAATACAACATAGAATCTGTGAAAACCTTTGTTTGCTATGTGCCTATGTGGTTAAAATTTTCTTTACGGTTTCTGAGCAGACGCTAATTAATAATAGACAAAAATCAATTGTAAATTTTGGTCCGGGTTGAAATTGCGGCTCTGCGAAGGGCACGCCCAATATACCTAAACATGGTATTACTTCTTCTTCCCTTGATTTTGCTTTTGCATTTCCATCATACGTGCCATGAGTTTATTTTCTTTTGGCGGTTCATTTTTCTTTGCCTGAATTTGTGCATGTATTTTATCAGGATCAATAATAAAGTTTTGAATCACATATTGCAATCCTAAGGTAATGACATTCGATACAAAATAGTAATAGGTAAGGGCCGCAGGAAGTTTATTGAAAATTCCCAAGAACATAACCGGCATAATAAACGGAAGATATTTCATCATCGGATTACTTTGATCTTGTGTGGTCATATTCATGGTAAATAAGGCCAACACCAAACTGGTAATCACAAAAAGTATGGTAAATAAACTTACATGGCTGCCATAAAAAGGAATAGTAAAAGGAAGATTTAAAATAGAATCATAGGTAGATAAATCATTCGCCCAAAGAAATTTTTCTTGTCGCAATACAATCGAATGCGGAAAGAACGAAAGTAAGGCAAAGAAGACCGGCAATTGCAGTAGGGCCGGTAAACAGCCACCTAACGGATTTACACCGGCCTGTCTGTAAAGTTTCATTTGTTCTACACCGAATGCTTGTTTGTCGTCTCCCAGTTTCGCGCGAAGTTCATCTAATTCCGGTTTTAATGCTTTCATTTTTGCACTCGAAACATAACTCTTGTAGGTAAATGGTGACATCAATAAACGAATAATAAATGTCAATAATAAAATGACAATACCATAACTACTAAACACTTTGGCCAACAAATTAAAGATTGGAATAATTAACCACAGATTGATATATTTTACAAACCCGAAGATGCCATAACTCAAGGGAATAATTTCCTGAAGATCTTTGTTGTAACTTTTTAAAATAGTGTAATCATTCGGGCCGGTATAGAATTGAAAGTTTAATTTACTTTGAGGGGTCAAAGTCAAGATCGAACTAAAATCGGATAATGATTTTGTGCTTGTATCTGCGTTAATTTGTGTGGTTACTTTTACCGATGAAACTAATTTACCATCAGGTATTAAGGTGCTATTAAAATAGTGTTGTTTAAACGTCAACCATTTGACCGGCTCTTTAAATTCTTTACTTTGTTTATCTTTAATGGTGAAAAAATCGTAGCCTTCATTTTCCAAATTGTAACACACTTGTGTATATAATTTTTGGCTTTCAATATCTTGCTCAGTTAAAAAGGATTCTGAATTCCAATCGAGAGAAATGGGTTGTGATTTGTCGGCTGTAATTGGTGTTACTTCTATATTCATCATGTAACCTGACGCGGGTATCGTGTAGGTCGCAGTAAAATCTGGGGAAGAATAGGTGATTGATTTCCCATCTGCCGATAGTACTTTATTCATCACTTGTTCTTTCGTATGAATAAAATTACCGGCTATTGATTTATATCCGAAGTCGAGAAAATTTTTCGTCCCATCAAATAATATAAGTGGCTTACCATCGAAGGTTTTAAATTTTTTGAGAAATACTTTTTTAGGATAGCCACCTTTATTAGTAAAAGTAACAGCGATTTCAGTATTTTCTACTATCGTCTCTTGCTCCGGAATGACCGTATTTACAGCCATGGCTGACGGATCAGTTGTAGGAGTGCCTTTTGCTATTTTATTCGTATCAATTAGTGCAGCCGGAAGTGGATGCAATTTTGCATTGGAAATTGAGTCTGCTCTTAGTTTCGCCTTGAACTTTGTTTCAGCTTGTTGATTATAAAATATGTACCCTATCAGCAGCAACATCAAGAGACCAAATCCGGCTAGTGTATTCTTATCCATTTTTTAAAATTGTGGCAAATATAGGTTACATGAATGAAGCGGACAACTTTGTAAATGCAGAGAGCCATTAGCTGATAGCTAATGGCTCTCTGCATTCTTTATGCAGCCTGTTGGCTGTTTGTTTTGGGGAGAAGTAGGATAAGGCTATAAGCTGGCAGCTATAAGCCAGCAGCTCAAATAATTTACTTCTTCGCCTGAATATTCAACATAATTTTTACTTCAGGATAGATAAATTTATCCTTCAATGATTTATCATTTCCGTAATGCAAACCCCATTGTGTTCTATCGATATTAAAATCAGCTGTTGCAGAAACGCCGGCATCTGTGATTGAAACTTTCGCAGGGAAAGTCACATTTTTTGTGCTGTCTTTTAATGTTAGGTTACCGCTGATACGATGTGTGCCGGTACTGTCGTTTGTCAAGGCTTCACATTTTGTAATTTCAAATTTTGCTGTCGGGTATTTTGCTGCATCAAAAAAGTCAGGTGATAATAAATGTCCGATTAACTTAAATGAATAATTTGTATCCGCATCTTTACTTTCAATTTTAGTCATATCAACATTGAACGATCCACCGGTGATATTTCCGTTTTCTACATTCAATGAACCAGTTGATAGGTGCATTAAACCTGTATGGGTACCTACCGGTTTTGTTCCGATAAAGGTAACCGAACTTGTTACGTTGTCTACGGTATAAACACTTCCACCTGTTGCTTTTGCGGCTTCTTGTTTGTCTGTAGTACTTGCATTTTCTCCTTCAGGAGCATTTTGGCATGATGCAATCAATGAGATGAATGCAATTGAATAAAGTATTTTTTTCATTTTATATTTTTGGGCAAATGTAAAGTAAAAATGTAATTATGTGTTATAACATTTACCTTTTGTTTGTTAACAAACTATAACATCTTAGTTAACAAAATAAAATAGCTTAT
>JANNYV010000010.1:0-3142 GCA_031410275.1 Bacteroidota bacterium | reverse complement strand
TGAAAACGGTACTTCTGAAGTGGCCGCATTTATTGTATTTAGTTCAATCAGCAACAACAGAGGTATAGATGCTACCTTAGGCGACAGCATGTATTCCTATTTAAAAGCACCTGCAAAAACTTCGTATTATGGTATTGAAACAGCAAAGGCCATAGCCAAATTAAGAGCTGTAACCATAGGATATATGGCACCCGATTTTACTTTGCCTGATTCATCAGGAAAGAAAAAATATTCGCTCACAACATTCAAAGGGAAATATCTATTGGTCGATTTTTGGGCTAGTTGGTGCGGACCCTGCAAAGGTGAAATTCCTTTTATGAAAACAGCTTATGAAAAATTTCATGGCAAAGGATTCGAAATCATGAGTGTATCATTAGACGATAAACGAGAAGCTTGGCTAAACGCATTAAAGCAATTTCAAATGCCATGGGCGCAAGTATCAGATTCAAAAGGTTTTCACAGCATAGTAAATGAACTGTATCCAATTCCTTCTATTCCTAAAACATTGCTGCTCGATAAAACCGGGAAAATAATCGCCACCGATTTACGAGGAGAAGCATTAGAAAATAAATTGAAAGAGTTGTTGGGCGAATAAAATCAGCATTGTATTTGTTCGGCTCCTATGGATGAAAACCACTTGTTTATTTGGTAAGCGGAACCACCTCTTCTTGACTGTGAATCACATTACCCTTGACTAATAAATACACAAAACTTCGCCCGTCACTCCATGTATCGGTTTGTAAATTTTTTTGATACTTCCCAACAATTTTTGTGTCCGTAAATACATTAATACTTTTATTATAACTTCCTATCTTCTCTTCTGTATGATACAAGCAAGCGATTTTCGCCGACTCGCCGGGATAAATTATTTTTCTGTCAATCGTGGGATGTACACCGCTGCAAGTGGTTTGCAATTCATCTATCACCGCCACCGTATCGCCAATATTTTTTAATGTAAACTCATAATAGGTCGAGGCATTCGTTTTCAGCAGACCGGCATCCAAATGTAAACTGTCTATTTGCAGAATAGCCTCTTTATGTGTTTGCGCAACACATGAAATGATGGCAATTTGTAAAATGGAAAAAAGAAAAATGTTTTTCATAACTGTAAATTTTTAGAATTAAAACTACAAGTACATGCCGGTGCTTCATGTTAACTAAGCGTCACTGTAAAGTGTTTAACATAATTGAAACATTCGTCCGGTTTTAAAGTTTATTGATAAAATAATTGGGCGTGCCCCCGAAGCGTCCCGTTGGCATAAAAAAATTTTTCAGTTGATTTAAATTGTAAGTGATTTGCCAACGAGACTGCTTCGGGGTCGGGCTATTCGTTCCAATCTTTTTTGCTTAACGCCGGCAGGGTTAAATGTGCTGGTGGTTATAACCCTGCCAGCGTTGCAAAAAAGGCTTTCCACTACTATCCCTCACGCTCGGCAACCCGCGCACAATCTTATTTTCCATTGACATAGTTCATCGCTTCGCATGCGTATAATGCCCATTCATTTTTGTGTTCGAAACCTACTTGCACCCATTCTTTCATGGGACGTTTCTTGCCTGATGGGTCAAACAATTTTGAACCTGATAAACGAAGGGCTTCGTTGTGCATATCACCCTTTAATTTAAACACCATCTCTTCTTGAAAAAAACAGATGAATGCTTTTCCGTTTATTTTAAAACAAGGCTTTCCAAATAGTTGACCTTGCTCGGCATCCTTCATGCTTTGCCCTGTTGAAATAAAAAATATTTCCTCTTTTGACATACGAATAATTTATAAAACAACTTGTATCGTGTATCTATGATGTCTGTTGCGTGAGGGATGGAAGCGAAAATCCTCCCGACGCTTTGGGCGGGAGATTGTAGCAAACAGCCCGACCCTAAAGCAGATCCGTTGGCAAATTTGCAAGCATTGAATTAACTGAAAAAATTTCTTTGCCAACGGAACGCTTTAGGGGCATGCCCAAATAATAATTCTATAATACCTGAGAACAACAAAAGAAAATACCACCAAGACATAAACCATGGTTCGTGTCATTGGTGGTATGAATACTTTTTAGTGAATTACTATTTCCACATAAATTGACAAATAACACCGCCCATCAGCGCTAATGTCAGTACCCAATAACCTGCACTGACAGCAATGTATTTAAATCCTCTTCGTTCAAATAATGCCGATGTCCCAACGACGGGTAATGCAAATAGAATGGCAGTGATAATACCATGAAATGCACCATGCTTGAAGGTACGGTAACGATCTCCATAGGTATCAAAGAAATGTTTAGAGTAAATACTCGATTCGGAGCTAGGGTCTTTCATTAATGGATCATCTGCAAAAATGGAGAACATATGCATTTGATGAATAACAATAGTCATTAATGCAAGTGCTATCATTAATGCAAATAAATAACAAAGGCCAAAAATGAGAGCCATATTACCACCTTTCAAAGATTCAGGTGTGGCTCCGATAGATTTCATCCAAGTATTCCCGAACACTTTGGGATTATACCAAACAAAACCTGTAAGCAGGGGAATTAGCCCTGTTAAAAAAAGAATATACCAATGGGGTTGCATAAAAAAAGGTTTGATGAACTCACAAGATATAAAATACATTATGAAATTCCCTTAAGATTTGACAACTTTCTAAAAATTGTCAAATCTTAACTGAATGCGTCTCTTATTTTATCGAACACGATATGTATTTGACAACTTTTAGAAAGTTGTCAAATACATATCGTCAAATCTTAACTAAATGCTTCACGAATTTTATCGAAGAAACTTTTATCTGATTTACTTACATCAGGTTTAAAATTGGGAGATGCTTTTAGTTTTTCCAACATGGCTTTTTCTTCAGCACTTAAATGCTGTGGTGTCCATACATTGATATTAATTAATTGATCTCCTTTGTCATAACTGTTTACACTAGGGAAGCCTTTTCCTTTTAAACGCAATATTTTCCCGGCTTGTGTACCAGCAGGAATTTTTATTTTTGCTTTCCCTGTAACGGTTGGTACTTCTACTTCCAATCCGCTCACAGCATCCGGAAAGGACAGATGTAATTCATATAATACATTTAATCCTTCGCGAATCAATTCGGCATGTTTTTCCTCCTCAATCACAACAAGCAAGTCGCCGGGATAACCATTCC
>JANNYV010000009.1:0-1994 GCA_031410275.1 Bacteroidota bacterium | reverse complement strand
AAAATATGTGTTGCCGGCGATTTGGAATCATAATCAGGCACTTCATAGTCACCCGGAATTTAAAAATTATTACCGTGTTGATTCATCAGAGAATGTGATGAATCCTTATGATACATTGAAACATAAATATCATGCACAGTTCATGATTGATTTAAAAAATGAAGAAGCTGAAAGTGAAGAAAACGGTGTGATACAGGATGGAACCGCTGCGATGTTTGCCTATAAAGAATTATTGTACGGAAAGGAAAATGCAAAGCCGGAAATCAAACAACAGCTTCTCAATTATTGTGAACTTGATACCCTTGCCATGATGATTATTTGGGAGCATTGGAGAAGACTTTGAAAAGCATGAGTGTTTACTACTTAAGTTGAACACCTTGATTTCATTATATAAAAAACTAATCATGGATACAAAATTGGAAGCTGACTATTTTATTGAACATCTTCAACTCAAATTAAATGAAGAAATGGATCATCTTCAGGAACTGAAACAAAGTATGATGAAGTCGAACACAAATGAAATGAGTGGCAATCTGGCAATGATTGAATCCGGATTGCAAAATATGCTTGACACTTTACAATCAATCAGAGGCTGTTCCGGCAAACATCAACGATTGAAACGCATCAGGAAAGTCTTTCAAAAAGATGTCAGGGAGTTATTCAAGTTCGTTGGAGTGAATTGAAATGTGCTCTGCATAAACTCCTTACGTACCTGTGCTTTATCTTTATACTGCAAACAATGAGAGGAAATTTTCACTATAATAAACCCCATTAAATTAATCTATGTTAAAAGCTATTCTCATTCCAAAAATCATTCAGTATATTAAATGCTCAGCTCAATGGCATGAGTTGGAGGAACCAACTCCAATTGAAGATGGACCCGGGCTTGAAATGTCAGAATTGGAAGAAGAGATACTTAAATCATTTGGTTTGCCTGGCAATGCTTTTTACTATTCTAATATCATGCAGCAATATGGATTTGATGATGAGGATGCAAAAGATCGGGCAGAAGTACTTTATGAATGTTTGAAGCAGGAGGCTGAAACTTTTTTGCTTTCACCGGCCAAACCTGCAACCGAACTGCTGAAAGAATACAAAGAAAATTGGAGTATGGCTCAAGATGCTTTACCTTTTTTGGGATTCGACTTTACAAGATATACCGGCTTTATTTATCATGATATTTATTTAAACGGATTTTGTACTGGAGATGAACTGCTGAAGTATTTGCAATTCGTACATGACTATTCTCTCCCGATAGAAAGAAATATACCTCATGAATTTGAAGTTCTAAATGAAGAATCTTGCTATAAACAATTAGAGTATGCAGGATTGCCGCACTTAAAAGAGTACTTAGAATATTTGTGTTACATAACTGTGAAGCATGATTGGGATATGGATACTGGATATTTGTCACAACAAAATATTGAGCAAGTTGATGATGATCTCATTCTCACATTATTCTATATCTGTTGCATTGAAATATTTGATGAGGATGCTGTCTGTATTGAGATAATGATTCCTGAAGGAGATAGCTTTCAAACGATCGTGCTTTGGTGTGAATTAGATGACATGAATTATCTATTGCGATTTGCGCGTTATGGTTCCATGGTTTCTCACTTACAAATATCCGAAGAAGACTTTGAAGTAATTACTTGCCCTTACACCTATGATGTGTTTAAAATTGAAGGGCGTAACCATGAGATTAACCGCTGCCAAATAACTTTGGAGCGTCTTGGACAAGAAAAGGAAAACGACCCTGACCCATTTCATTATTATATTACCATGATCATTCCCTTAGATGAAGTAGTCTCTAGAGTGTGGGATGGAATAGATAACTTGCTATTTTAAAAATTTATAAATATGAAGCCACAAGAATTATTTGAACGTTACAAACAGAAATTTGTTAACGACGAAGTGAAAATGAAATTTAGTGAATCTGGATTATCAAACCGATATGATGAACTTGATTTTGGATTTTTCCCCTTCGGTGCTGG
>JANNYV010000008.1:0-4302 GCA_031410275.1 Bacteroidota bacterium | reverse complement strand
GACAGTTTAAATTATTCAATTCATTATTGCTACTAATTGAAAAATTTAAAACCTTTTTTATGAAAAATTTTTCCGTAGCTCAATGTCACTTTTATTCTTTACGAAATAAATTTCACACCAATTCAACATCAATTTTTTTGTTGAAACCTATTCTCATTTTTTGCGCTCTTCTTGTCTTCTCTGCGGATGCATTTGCACAGGTAGAGGAAACCGAGTATGAAGTCGTTGATAAAGTTGATGAGTACAAAAAAGTTTGTTGGCCTATTGTGTCTACTTCAAAAACTGAGGCCACGACCAACAAAATGAAAACTGATACCACCAGTTCTCCCTCACCTATGTCAGGCGGATTGGGTGCATTACGTAAATTATATAATGCGGTTGAAGTTCCGAATAATGCATTTTCGCTACCCTTTCCTAACCCGGATACGGCAGAGATTTTTGACTTGCTAGGGAATCCATTAATTATTAATGGTACCACTATTACTTTTACCCCAAGTCCTGTAACAGGAGCCTTGGCAAGTCTCGCACTTAATACCACTTCGGGTTATCATTGGGTAGGATATGAATCAAATGCATTTCAACCTGATAAAGTAGGTGTTTACTATTACAATATTTTTCATCGTTGGTATGGTGGTATGCCTTGTCATTATGAAAGTTTTGGCGGCCGTCAATGGAATAGCGATAATACAAATCCATTAACCGTCATTTCTTCTGATACGGTCTTTGATCCTCATCCTGTTTTTGCATCCATCATACAAGCTGTTTCATGTTATGGTGGCAATAACGGCGTCATACAGTTCAACACAAACCCTTTAAATTATTATACCTATTCTATCAATACCGGACCGGCTTCATTGTCGAATACATTTTCAGGTTTGGCTGCAGGTACTTATACATTGCATATAACCGATAGCTTTGCAAACAGTTGTGATACTATTATTACATTAACCCAACCTTCTTCGTTGGGTTCAAAACAAACCGTTACCAATTGCGGTGCATTCACATGGTCAACCAGTGCGGTTACCTACAATACTTCGGGTACTTATTTTTTTAATTCAGCAACGGCGGGTTGTCCTAAACAAGATACGCTTGTATTAACTATTACAAATAATACAACAGCCAATAGTACTATCACGGCTTATAATACATATACATGGCCTGCTAATGGAGTGACCTATACATCATCCGGAAATTATTTTTTTTCTGCAGCGACCGCACCGGGTTGTCAAACATTTTATTCGCTGAATCTGAATATTATTTACTCATCATTTAATATGAATTTAGTGGTAGATGCACCTATATCTTGTTACGGAAATAATGATGGTTCTATTCAAGCAACAGCCTTTCCCGCAGGAAGCAATTACATTTATAGATTAGATGGAAATACACAAATAAATAATAGTGGTTCGTTTATAGGATTATCACCGGGTACACATACCGTTTGTGTGATGAATGGCACAACCGGCCCATCGGTTTGCAGAACAATTACACTCGTAAATCCTCCTCCATTGGCGGTGACTTTTGTGACTGACTCTATCGTTTCTTGTCATGGCAATGATGGAGGACTTACCGCAATGATTACCGGTGGAACACCAAGCTATGATGTATCATGGACAAACTCTTCAAGCCTTGTTGTCAGTACTTCTGCTACTGTAAGCGGTATTCCCGCTGGGCCATATCAATTTCATATTCTTGATGATAGAGGGTGTATATTAAATGTGCCAAAATTTATGAATGCAGCTGCGCCTTTAGTGGTGACTGCAACAGTTCCACCGATTAAATGCAATGGGGGTACTACCAGTATTATTCCTGCATCAACCGGTGGTATAGCACCTGTTGTGTATACAATGTTTGGATACCCACTTGGTTCTAGTTACCCTGCCGGTACGTATACAATTACAGCCACCGATGCGAAAGGTTGTACCGCTACAACTGTAGTAGATTTTGGTTCACCTGCACCCTTATCATCTTACATGGTTGACAGTTCCTGCAATTCATATTATTGGTCAATGAATGGAGGCACATATACTGCTTCAGGTTTTTATGTAGCCATGCTAACAACAGTAAGCGGTTGCACCATTGTGAATATGCTTGATCTCACAATTACTAACAACACATCTTCTACACAGAATATTACAACCTGTAATTCCTATTATTGGCCTTTGAAAAATGTGACTTATACTGCTTCAGGATCATACACGGCTACCTCATTAAATTCTTCGGGTTGCTTACATACGACAACATTAAATTTAGTTCTCAATCAAAGCACAACCGGACATAAAACAGCCACGGCATGCGACTCGTATACATGGACGGCTCCGGGTGCGAGCAACCCTTACACCGCATCCGGAAACTATTTGGCAACATCAATAAATGCCGCAGGTTGTTTACATACAGATACATTGCACCTCACCATCAATCATAGCAATACGGCAAGTCAAACTGTTGTCGCATGCAATACTTATAACTGGACAGTCACCGGAGCAAGTAACCCTTATACTACTTCGGGTAATTATACGGCTACTTCTTTAAATGCATCTGGTTGTTTACATACAGATACATTACACCTCACCATCAATCATAGCAATACGGCAAGTCAAACTGTTGTTGCATGCAATACCTATAACTGGACAGTCACCGGAGCAAGTAACCCTTATACAACTTCGGGTAATTATACGGCTACTTCATTAAATACTTCGGGATGTTTGCATACAGATACGCTGCATTTAACCATTAAGCAATCATCATCTTCTTCAACAAGTAGTACAGCAAATAATTCGTATACATGGTCTGCGAATTCTACTACCTATACAAATTCCGGTGTTTACACCACAACCTTATTAAATGCGGTTGGTTGTGACAGTGTGCTAACTTTAAATCTAACTATCAATCAGGTGCAAAGTATGTTGACGGTTAAATGTTTTATAGAAGGTTATATGCAAAGTGCCAACTTAATGAAACCTGTTTTGGCAAACCAATTACAAACGAGTACGCCAAGTGCATGCGATACCATAAAAGTTGAGTTGCATAATGCCAACCCTCCGTATAATATGTTGTATACGTTGAAAACAGTATTAGGTAGAAATGGTATAGCCACTTGCATATTCCCACCATTGGCTGCCAATTATTATATTGTGGTGAAGCACCGAAATGCATTACAGACTTGGTCATCGGTACCTGTGTTTATTGGCGGTAACCCTGTCAATTATAATTTTACAACCGCAGCGAATCAAGCGTATGGTGCCAATCAAGTTCAACTCAATGCAAGCACATGGGCTTTTTACAGCGGTGATATTTTGATTGATGAAAATATTGATTTGATTGATATGGGGCTGATTGAAACTGACATTACAAACTTCGAATACGGTTATCGAGCAACTGATATTAACGGAGATGGCAGTGTTGATTTGTTAGACACACCTATCGTTGAATCGAATTTGATAAATTATATTTTTTCTCATCATCCGAATTAGAAATCAGATAAGAGATATGAGATTGTCAGTGGAATTTCGAATTTCATTCTTCGAATTTTATAACTTAGCGTTCTAAAAAAAACATTTGGTACATCAATTTGCAATTATTGGAAATGGAAGCTGGAGTTCCGCACTCGTAAAAATTCTAACTGATAACGGACATACAATAAATTGGTGGATGAGGAGCAAAACAGCCATCGATCATTTACGCGCCAAACATCATAACCCACATTATCTGACATCAGTGAATTATGATATGAAATTAATCAACTTATTCGAAGATTTGTCATCATGTATTCAACAATCAACCATTATTTTAATTGCCATTCCATCGGCCTTTATTGTCGACACCATACATTCATTATCAACAGATTGTTTTAGAAATAAAATAATTCTCTCTGCTGTCAAAGGTATTTTACCCAATCAACATTTATTACTGAATGAATATCTCGAAACAGAATTTAATGTGTCGATACATGATTATTGTTGCATTGCAGGGCCTTGTCATGCAGAAGAAATTGCTGCTGAAAAATTGTCGTATCTCACGTTCGCTTCGGAAAATATTGCACTGTCTGAAACGATAGCGGTTTATTTTGGGAACCATTATTTGAAAACCATTGTCAGTAATGATGTGTATGGAGTACAGTATGCTGCCGTGTTGAAAAATATTTATGCCTTGGGTGCAGGTATTGCACATGGACTCGATTATGGCGACAATTTTTTAAGTGTATACATCACCAATTGTTTTGCAGAATTGCAACATTTTATGGATGTTATTTCTACCCAAACGCAACATCATTATAATACAAGTGCCTATCTCGGTGATTTG
>JANNYV010000007.1:0-8950 GCA_031410275.1 Bacteroidota bacterium | reverse complement strand
ATTGCATCAACATAAACTGAAATAAATACAAACAGTTTTGCAGGTTATGTTCGTGAAATAAATCGTGAAGTGAAAACGTCTATGCGAGACGTTTGCGTCACGCGGCTGCCTGTCCGTTAACTTGCATATATGGATTACTTTTTAATCCATATGAAGCTAGCAGGAGGTGGATAGGGATTGTGGGTGTCATCCTTTACAAATGTAGGGGAATTTTGATGTTAGTGGAATTATTGTGATGTTTTTCTTGAAGGATTTATTTTGTTGATGAAGTTTTGTATTTGCATTCGCGTGAAGGATAGTAGCGGAAAGCCCGCACCATGCGCCCTGGCATGGGAGGACTTGCAGCGGATAGCCTGACCCCGAAGCATGCCGTTGGCAAATTCTTACAACTTGAATCGACTGAAATATCCAATTTGCCAACGGCATGCTTTGGGGCACGCCCAATATAAAACTTGTATGGTTTTTGAGAATCGATTTTATGTGTGTTGCTACAGATCTAAATCGTCGAAGGGGCTTTTTATTTTTTGGATGTCTTTGGTGCTGACATGTGTGTATATCTCTGTTGTTTTGCTGCTGTTGTGCCCCAGCAATTCTTGTATATACCGCAAATCTGTTCCCGATTCTAATAGATGCGTCGCATAACTGTGCCGCAACCAATGTAGCGAAACTGGTTTTTTGATGCCAGATTTTTGAAGCGCCAACCTTAAAACACTGGCCAAACTTCGCTCATCATATGGTTCATTGGGATGCTGCCCTTCAAAGAGCCAGATTTTTGGTTTGTAACTTTTATAATATTCACGGAGCATTGCAAGTATTTTTTCAGAGAGTGGCACTATCCTGTCTTTTTTTCCTTTGGATTGGCGAATGATGATGATGTTTCTTTTCGAATCGATGTCGACCGGTTTTAAATTGAGAAGCTCGCTACGACGCAAACCACAACTATAAATAAGCGATAGCATGATGCGATGTTTTGTATTTCGTAATGCGCCCAAAATCATTTTTACTTCCTCCTTGCTGAGCACGTTGGGCAATAATTTTTCTCGCTTGGGGCGATGGATGAGATCGGGATTTAATTTTTTATTGTCGATGGTTCTGAAAAATAACTTTACTGCATTTACAATTTGATTTTGGTAGGATGAGGATAATTTATTTTTGAGTATGTAATCATTATTATATGTAACAATATCTTCAGTGCTGATTTCTGAGACGGGCCTTGTATTGAAAAACAATAGAAAGGATTTTATAGATTCTGTGTATATTTTAATGGTGCTTTCACTGTATCGCTTCGAACGTAGCCACCGATCAAATTTTTCTATCATTTGCCGATGGTCGTCATTTTGAATAATCTTTGCTGCTAGTCGAAATTGGATTCTGTATTCAGGTGTATCTGGGAGATGCCATACACCTTTCGTTGCACTCCAACGAGCGCCCTCGAGTTGTTTAATTCGAGCGACGAGTTCGGGTGTCTTTTCGAAATATACAGCGATACGCATCTGGCCACGATGCGTGATTAATTTGGTTTGCCATTTCATAGGTCGTACTTTTTCAATACAAATATAAGGAGAATTTGATATGGTTTGATGGTGGGTTTTACACTGGGTTGGTGGCGGGTTTAAGATGTGAAATGCATAGGGCGCTGCGTAATTCTGGTGGGCAAGAGGCATAGGGCGATGCCCCATGCTAGTGGATGCCACCCTTGCAGGGCTAGGTGTTTGTGGTGGTTATGAGTATGCGCGAAATGCATAGGGCGTTGCCCCATGTTGGTGGATGTCGCCCTAGCAGGGCTGAGCTAAAGGTTACACATATTTCATTCTAGATAGCAGTTTGCAAATTACTCACTTCATGTGCATTGCAAATTTTCGCAATCTGTGTTTAAATTTAGAAAATACTACTGACCTTAAAATTGTATGTTCTCAATGCTATTTTCCACTTTTTTCTTGACAAAAAAGTGGAGCAATATTGACGTTTACAGTCAGGACAAGACTGTCGAAAAATTGGCTAAAAATCTTCTTGAATGCCGAAAATGAAGAAGCTATGGGTCTATTGCTCTCTATTAATCTTAGGTAGTTAGATTGAACGCATTGGCTTTACTTGGCTAGGTGCAATCGTTTTCATTTTTTTCGCCATTCAAAAAGATTTTCTTAACACCATTTTTCTAAGGTCAATGAAATGCATTCGTCACTATAAAAAATGGAATGAAAATTATATATACCACATTTTCAATTTATTGAAAATAAAGGAAGTGTATTTTGGTTTTTTGCAGTCAACACTGCCGGGCGAATTCGAATTGCACCCCTCACTTCTCATTCACTTTCATTTTTACGAATAAAAAATTATATTTACCTTTCTTTTGGATGAAACATTAAATCTGAATAGTAAACGAGAATTGAACGTATGAGAATATTAAGTCCGGCATTGAAAGGTTTTATAAAATTACGATGGAGTTCTATTGATAATTTTTTGCTTAATCCTGAGAGTACACAAACTATGTTGTTTAATTCATTAGTGCATAATGGACAGTTTACGGAGTTCGGAAAGAAATTTGATTTTCAACAAATTAATAGTATCAAGGAATTTAAAAAGAATGTACCTGTTAATGAGTATGAGGATTTGAAACCTTATATTCAACGAATGATGGAGGGTAATCAGAATGTGTTGTGGAACTCCCCTATTACTTGGTTTGCCAAATCGAGCGGTACTACTTCCGATAAAAGTAAATTTATACCGGTGAGCAATCAATCGTTGGAGGATGGACATTTTAAGTCCGCAAAAGATTTACTGGCATTGTATTTCAGAAATTTTCCTCAGTCAGGAATCATGTCGGGCAAATGCCTAACATTGGGAGGGAGTCATCAGGTGAATCAATTAAATGCTGATTCATATTATGGCGATTTATCTGCGGTGATGATACAGAATATGTCATACTTTACTCAACTGATACGTACACCTGATATATCGATTGCACTTATGCAAGAATGGGAAGAAAAGATTGAGAAAATGGCAGAGAGTACGATACAGGAAGATGTGACAATGATAGCGGGTGTACCAACATGGACAATTGTCTTGATTAAGAAAATATTTGAGATTACCGGGAAGAATAATTTGCATGATGTGTGGCCTAATCTTGAATTGTATATGCATGGTGGTGTAAATTTCACACCCTATGAGCACCAATTTAAAATGTTGATACCTTCGAAACGGATGCATTATCTTGAAACGTATAATGCCTCTGAAGGGTTCTTTGCTTCTCAGGATATTATAGGTAGGGATGGCTTATTACTCTTTCTCAATCATGGTATTTTTTATGAGTTTATGCCGATGGAAGAATATGGCAAGCCCCACCCTGAGACATTACAACTTGAGGATGTGGAGACCGGAAAAAACTATGCCATTGTGATTAGCACCAATTCAGGGTTATGGCGTTATATAGTTGGAGATACTATACAATTTGTTTCGACGAATCCGTTTCGCATTAAAGTGTCGGGTCGAATAAAAAGTTTTATTAATGCGTTTGGGGAAGAGGTTATTGTTGACAATGCCGATCATGCTATTGCAAAAGCTTGCCGCAAAACAAATGCCGAAGTAATGGATTATACGGCAGCTCCGGTTTATTTTTCCGGAGATTTGAATGGTTGTCATGAATGGGCTATAGAGTTTGATAAAGAGCCTGATGACATAGTACTATTTACTGAAGTATTGGATAAGTCATTGCAGGAAATTAATTCAGATTATGAAGCGAAACGATATAAAGATATTGCGTTGCGCGCTCCTAAAATAAACGTGTTGCCTAAGGGCGTTTTTAATCAATGGCTCAAAAATAAGGGTAAGTTGGGAGGGCAGCATAAAATTCCGCGTCTAAGTAATGACCGAAAATTGCTGGAAGAAATTCTTGAGTTGGCAATTGTGCGAGGTTAATGATTTAATGCGTTATTGAGTTAATGCGTTATTCAGTTATTGAGTTAGTGCGTTAGTGCGTTAGTGTGTTAGTGCGTTATTGGGTTATTGGGAAATTAGTCATACAACAATAAATACTCGCTAGGTTGATAGCAACTATTTTACAACACATGTTATGTACCACAATGAGTATTTGTTATTACAATACTAAATTTTCAATTATTACTGAAAGTTTAGTATTGTAAAGTATCTTTGTATTGGAAATACAGATGTCATGAACTCATACAACCTTCTCGCTTACCTCATCTACTGCATCATTACCTTCTTTATTACTGTCCGGGTCGGATGGATTTGTTATAAAAACGGTCTTCACTTTCTTGAGGAAGAATTAAAGGATAAGCTAATTGCAGAAAGTGTGAATAAACTTTTACTCACCGGTTATTATCTTTTCAATCTCGGGTATGCCAGTATTATGATTTATACTTGGAACGCGATTCATTCTTTTTCAGAACTTATCTCTGGCATTTCTTCTAAAAGTGCATACATCGTATTGTCACTCGGGGTTATGCATTACATCAACATGTTTCTTATCTATTTCTTACGTAAGAAAAATAAACATACTATTCATCACCAATAAAACTAATCATCATGCAAACTCAAGCCATCAGTCAAAACGCTCACATTATTTTAATAGCGTATTTTATTTATCTTCCTATTGCCTTACTTCTTACCTTTTATGTTGCCCGTATTCTTTTCAGTAACAGCAAAGTATTTATGCTCGACATTTTTCATGGCAAGCAGGATATTGCATTCAGTACCAACAAACTTTTTGAAGTTGGCTTTTATTTATTAAACCTTGGCTTTGCATTACGTATTCTTCGTATTGACCAATGGGTAGACAATTACCAAAAAATGGTGGAGGTGCTCAGTATGAAAATCGGAGGATTTGCAATTTACCTCGGCGTTATGCTCTTTCTAAATATGTATATGTTTTTCAGGGGAAGAAAAGCAAGTAGAAGAAATACTATTCCTCCGGTGAATGTTGGCCGAGTATTGGAAGAGTAATTTTCTTTGCTTACCCAACGCAAAAAATGCCAGACAGAAGTCCGGCATTTTTTAATGAAGAGAAAACTATTACCAATTATTCTACTCTATCACTATTTTTTGGGTTGATTTTTTGTTGTCAATTTCGATGGTTACTAAATAAATTCCTTTTGTTGCAAATAGCTGTGTAGCAATTTGAATTGTATTCAATAATAGTTCTGCTTTCACAACTAAATTTTATACATTACTTTTGTCCCATGCCCATTATAACACTCACCTCTGATTTTGGAATGCAGAACCATGCGCTTGCAAGTGTTAAAGGCAGAGTATTTACTTCATTTCAGGACGTAACCATTGTGGATATTTCCCATACCATAGCCGCATTTAATTTACAACAAACGGTCTATGTATTTAAACAATCTTACAGGCATTTTCCACAAGGAACATTTCATTTTATTTTTACTGATTTATATGCGCATCCGGCGAGGCAACTTTTATATGCGTATGAAAACGGTCAACATATTTTTTGTGCCGATAATGGATTTATGACTATGTTGTTCGATGATAAGCCTGCACAGATTTATAAGTTAATTTATAAAGTTAATCCGTATAACTTTTTAACGGTTGCCGATTTATTTATTTCTGTGACTGCCTCGCTGCTTCATGAACAGCTTGATGGAATGGAAATTATAGCTGCCAATCAAATTGTTGTGAAACAACCAATCTATGCTTTTTATACCAATAATATGCTCGAAGCTCAGGTCATTTATATCGACCATTTCGGGAATGTCGTTTTGAATGTAACACAAAAACAATTTGAAGATGTAAGACAAGGACGCAAATTTAAAATTTTATTTATGCGTGATGAAGAAATCACTGAAATGAGCGCACATTATAATGACGTGCACGAAGGCGAAAAACTTTGTTTGTTTAATGTGGCTGACTATCTTGAAATAGCTGTGAATAAAGGGAATGCCGCCCGCTTATTTGGATTTCAGGAAAGCAATGACAGGAATTTATTTTACAATACCATTAAATTATTTTTTGAATGATCCGCGTCGTAAAACTTACATTTAAGGAAACCCATATTGATGACTTCAAATCATTATTTGAAGCCAGAAAAGAGCGTATAAAAAAAACTAAAGGTTGTATTCACCTTGAACTTTGGCAGGACACTAAAAACCCTTCAATTTTTTACACCTTTAGTATTTGGAATCAATCGCGGGATTTGGAAATATATAGAATGTCGACATTATTTCAAGATACATGGTCAACAGTAAAACAATGGTTTAGTGAAAAGCCTGAGGCTTTCTCAGCAGATAAATTAGTGGGGGGATGATGACACAAATATTTTACGAAAAGCAAGAAAACTTATTGCTTGACTTTGTTCAGCAAAAAAAATATTCTCAAATTATTCTTCTTGCAGATGCCAACACAAACGGTTTTTGCGTAACCGTATTCAAAGAAATTTTTCCGACTTTTAAAGTAAGTTCTTTGATTGTGATTCCACAAGGAGAACAATATAAAACACTTGATGTTTGTTCACTTATATGGAATCAATTGGAAAATTTACAAACTGATAAATCTGCCATATTCATTAATATTGGCGGCGGCATGATTAGTGATATCGGGGGATTTGCAGCCTCCTTGTATAAACGCGGTATTGATTGTATAAATATTCCTACTACATTATTAGCGATGGTAGATGCTTGTTACGGAGGCAAGACCGGAATTGATTTTAATAGCATCAAAAATAATTTGGGTACATTTCAACATCCAGCCGCAATTTATATCAACCCTATTTTACTGCGAACCTTAGATGAACGAATACTAAAAAGCGGTTTCGCCGAATCAATCAAACATGCTTTAATTTCGTCTTCATCTTGGTGGGATGAAATGAATGATTATACGGTTGATGATTTTATTTCCTTGATGAATATAAAGAAATCGTTAGATACTAAAATAGGCATTGTTGCACAAGATCAAAAAGATACCGGTATACGACAAACATTAAACTTTGGGCATACAATTGGACACGCAATTGAAAGCTATTCATTGCAAACAACAACACCTTTATTGCATGGCGAAGCTATTCTGCTAGGCTTGATACATGAATTACGAATCAGTGAACATATTTTTAATTTGCCGGCTTCTGTTGCGTTGAAGATGATTGATTTGAAACAAAAATTCTTTCCTTTATTATCATTTCAATATACCTATGATGATATAAAATTATTCCTTCTTCAAGACAAAAAAAATAAGGATGGAATTCGAATGAGCCTGTTAAAAACAATTGGAGATTGTGCTATACAAGTGTCCGTTTCAATAAAGCAGATTCAAGAATCATTTTAATGATGACATTACAATATACATCTGATTCGCTGATAGGAACTATTGATTTGCCTGCTTCTAAAAGTATCAGCAACCGGGTGTTGATGATACAAGCATTATGCGATGAGTTTGTGGATAGTCTTAATTTATCGGAAGCGCATGATACGGTTATTCTCAGTAATCTATTAGTTGAAATAAAAAATACTCAAGGAAAAATAATACTGGATGTTGAAGATGCCGGAACACCGTTCCGGTTTCTGACCGCTTACTTGGCCATGCAGGAAGCAAAAGAATTTATCATCACCGGAAGTGAAAGACTATGTGAGCGTCCCATTCATCCGCTTGTTGATGCATTGCAATTTATTGGCGCTGATATTCATTATACAAATAAAAAAGGGTTTGCACCTTTACTTATTAAAGGGAAAAAATTAAAAGGCGCTGCATTGCGAATTTCCGGCGATATATCATCTCAGTTTATTTCGGCTCTTTGTTTAATTGCTCCTTGTTTGGAAAATGGATTAATGATTGAAATTTTAAATGAGCAAGTGTCTGACTCGTATATTCAAATAACACTTACGGTGATGAAGGAATTTGGAATTCAATCAATCATCGGCTATAATTTTATTCATATTCCGCAACAAAAATATGCCGGTAGAAAATATGCCGTAGAAAATGATTGGAGTAGCGCTACTTTTTTTTATGCAATGGCGATGCTGATAGACAATGTTGAAATAAAACTAAATGGTCTTCACCAACAAAGTGTTCAAGGCGATTCCTTTATACAAATAATTGCAAACGATTTTGGCATTGAAACCAACTTTGAACATAATGCTTGTACCCTTAAACGAATAGCGCCCGTTGATTCTTCTTTTGAGAAGGGATATAACCTTAGCTCATTTCCTGACTTGGCCATACCGTTTATAGTAGCGTGTGCTATAAAATATCCGAATGTTCGTATTCGCGGCATTCATCATGTAGAATTAAAAGAAAGTAAACGGATTACTTCATTGCAAACAGAATTGAAAAAAGTAAATATTCATCTTTTGTATGAACAGGATGTATTGACGTTTCATCATTCAGGAGATATGACCCCGCGAGAAATTACGTTCTCCTCCTATAACGATCATCGAATTGTAATGGCCTTGAGTATGTTAACCTTAAAAGGATATGCCGTCACATTTGATAACACGGATTGTGTAAAAAAATCATTTCCTGATTTTTTTAATCAGATAAAGCGATTGGGAATAATGCCGCTCATTTCATGACATTGCGCATTGCAATCATTAAGATTTCTAGCAACTATAACTTGTAGCTAAATCCAATATTCAATACCTGTTTCAATTGCCACCAACCCAATGGACCATACTCAGTATTATTATTTTTATTTTTTTGTCCCGGTTGGTCATTATCATATATCATGGTAAAGCCCAAACCGGCACCAATAAATTTACTAATTTTCATAGCAAAGAAATTATCCCATAGAATATCGATATTACCCGGATTATCTTTATGAATATAACCTTCAGGCATTGTTTTGTTTTTGGCCAAATAATTTGAGTATAAATCTAGACGAGTATTATAGGTTATATTTTTCGTCAATTTGGTTTTGTATTTTGCGGTGAGGTAAGCTCCCAATTCTACTTTGGAAGTCTTTCCCTTTTCTACACCATAGGCCGCTGTT
>JANNYV010000006.1:0-2916 GCA_031410275.1 Bacteroidota bacterium | reverse complement strand
CAATACTCCAATGTAAAATCATTGAGTGTTGAACTTAATGCAGGTATCGTTATGATATCATCTGTGCCATCAAAATGAATTGCATTTCCACTTCCGGGTTTGTATTGTGCAAGGGATGTTGAGGTATTGTAACGTTGATTTAAATAAATTTCAACTTGTGTGCGTTCGGCTGTTGTTAATAATCTATTGTAAATAATGACTTCGGCAATATCGCCATTCATATAATTTCCTCCGGTTCCTCTCCCTCCGATAAAAATAGAATCGTTACTAAAATTATCGGTATGAGAGCCACCATATCCGTTTACATTGCTAATGTCTGCACCATCTAAACGCATTTTTATTTGATTGAGATAGGAGGCTTGAGATTTATCAAATGAAGCATAACATATTTTTGCATTGTAATTCTGAATATTCGATTTAAAGGAAGTAACGAAATTGCTGAATGGTCCGGCTGCATTACCTTTTAATGCTGATGAAATGCCAGTAGAATTCAAATTCTCTAGTATATAAAACCCACCAGGACTTGTATTCAAATCTCTTGATTGCTCAATACATATACCTTCATTATTTGCTTTGTTTACAATAAACACTGTTGCCTTTTGTGTCGTACTTAAATTTAAAGGGGACGTTTTTAAAATATCATTGATGCCATCGAAACGAATAACAGGTTTGCCATTCATTGCATTGCTGACAAGCTGTGGTTGTGTGCCTGAATTTATTTGTGACGCGTTCTGACCATTCCCACTGATGTCATTCCATTGTGTAACATTATTTCCATTTATAGCTACAGCGGTATCTGCACGAAGCCACATTCTTAATCCAACATAAGGAATAGGTTTGTTTTGTAAATATTCGGCAGAAATTTCATTCGCATTTAATGCACCATTATAAATTTTTATTTCATCTAATTTTCCTTTCCAGTAATAATTGCCATCAATACCGCTACCGGTTGTGGGTTCTGCACCAATATAGGTATTATTAGAAGCATAGGTAATTGGATAGACGGCTCCGGCATCATCAGTATTTAACAGCGAGCCGTCTATGTATAGTTTGGTGTATCGTCCATCATAAGTCAACATTGCAAAATGCCAACCTGTGTTGTCATATGGTATAGCAGAAATCATTACAGGTGAATAAATGCCGTTCCTTCTAATATATCCCCGTATTGTATTATCTGCCTGATAATATTGCAAATTGTATCCTCCATTTTCAGTACATGAAATCATGTTTCGCCCTGAAAGAACACCGGTTGAATTTAATTCAAACCAAACAGAAACCGTTAGCGCTGTTGTTGGTCTGATGACAGATGAATTGCCTAAATTTATATTGTTGCCGGTGCCGTTAAAACTGTAACAACTGTTTGGATTATTGATACGGTCAGTGCTGAGTGTTGCCCCGCTTACTGTGCCATTTAATGTACCGGCTAAATCATTCGCATTTCCATTAAATGCATAATATGCCAATAAAGTTTGTGCCTGATTTTTTTCAATGCATAACAATATGCAAATAAATAAGATGATTTTTTTCATGTTGAATGATGGTGTTTCGGTGGGATATATAAATTTGGCTACAACATTTTCTTCTGCAAAAATTAAAATTATTTTTAATAAATTTTAATCATTAACAAGTTTGGGAAATATTTTTCTAAAAAGTATATGTTGGGGATGGATCTATTGGCTGCTAGTTGATATTCTGTTAGTTTATATAAAATCACAGTTGGTTAGCATATCTTTTTTATGAAACAAACTCGTTGTATGAATTTGTATAAGTGTGAGGCAGCGTGAGGGATAATAGTGAAAAGCCCGGACCATGCGCTTTGGCATGGGAGGACTTGTAACGGATAGCCCGACCCAAAGCAGAAAAGCAAGAATAATCCTGAATAATTTAATGCACTTAACAGCTTTTCGCTTTTGGGGCACGCCCTTATGGACTTAATATAAGCGTAACCATAAATTATATATATTTGAATTCGAAAAAATGCACAATGAAAAAAGGAATTTTTTGCCTCGAAAGTTTATGGTCTCCTTCCGTAAAAGATAAATGGTCTGTGCAACCGATATTAGAATTGATGCTCAAGGTTGAACGATGCGATTATATTTATCATAATTGTGCAACAAGGGAAGAAGTTGTTTTTATGCTCAATAAATGGAAAGCGAAATCGATTCAAAAGAAATATCCAATCTTATATTTCGCTTTTCACGGCCAGAAGGGAGCATTGAAATTGAGTACAAAAAATGAAATCTTTACACTCAATGAACTTGGCGAATTTTTGGAAGATAGTTGTCAAGGGAAGGTACTTTTTTTTGCTTCATGCGAAACGTTGAATGTAGATGAACGAAGAGTGCAAAGCTTTTTAAAACGAACTGGAGCACTCGCTGCCATTGGTTATAAAATGGAAGTAGATTGGATGTTGGCAACGGCATTTGAACTACTCGTACTGAATGCATTGCAGGCAGATAAATTTGATTCTAAAGGAATTCAGAACGTAAAAACAACTATTATGGATGAATATGGGAAGCTTGATAAATTGTTGCAATTTACCATGATTATCAATAATAAAATTCACTTTCCAAGAAAGAGAAATGTGCATCCGTAATTATTGATTTATTATTTCGCCATTATTAATTGAAGAGGTTTAGCGAACACCAATACTTGAAAAGTTCCGGGTTTCATTTTAGGTCGTTTCTCACTTTCTGTCGGTGTTTCGAAATCAGCGGTGGGCAAATATAACTTATGCGTTGATGGATCTAAGGCAATTGTTCTAGCTCCTTTTTTGGTTGCAAGGGTGGCTTCTAATTTGTATTCGGTTTTCGATATTTCATGTATGACACTCATTGTGCCTTCTCCGTTAGAAGTATAAATGGTATTTGTTGTTTCATCAAATGCGACTCCATCGCAACCCTCTCCAATCCCAAT
>JANNYV010000005.1:0-2022 GCA_031410275.1 Bacteroidota bacterium | reverse complement strand
TGAGGTCTTATGAATCCAATTCCATGTCTGACTTTTTATTGACGACATATATTGCCCAAACAAAACTCATGACCAAACACATGGCAACAATTTGATGTAACAAGGCAAATGTCTCAAACAAGCCAAAGCCATTTCGAGTGAGATGTTCAGAAGTTAGAACAGATAAAATTCCTAATATGATTTGAAGGAGGACTAGAAGTACCGGAACAATTTTATATTTCGAAAACAAGGCTGATGTTTTGATATGAACCGCCTTCCAATACCAAATACAAATACAAGTTAAAATTAAATAGGCCAGCATCCTGTGAATGAAATGAATATTAATTGGATGATGAAAAAAACTATGCTGAAGCAAACCGGGTGGAACGATATCTCCATTGATGCTTGGCCAAGTAGGAGCTGCATTGGCAGCTTTGAGCCCGGCCATAAAAGCTCCGTATATCAATTGAATGGAAAGCAATACTAATACGCCGAATGACATATTTTTTATATTCATTTCAGGAATCTGATCTTCCGGCTTAATTAATAAGCCCAATGCAAACCAATACGTACAAACAATTAATATCAGTGCTGACACAAAATGAATGGCCAACTTGATATGACTTACATAAAGGTCATTATCATTTAGTCCGCTGGCAACCATTATTTTCCCAATCACACCTTGCATGATGCCTAAAAAAAACAATGCAATTAATTGAATCATTAATTTCTTCGATATCATTTTTTTGTAGAGAAAATAAATGAAGGGGATTAAAAAAACAAAGCCGATAAACTGTGCCCAGTTTCTGTGAAACCATTCCCAAAAGAAAATAAATTTGAAATTGCTGAGCAGGAAATCCTGATTTAGAAATTTGTATTGGCCAATTTGTTTGTACTTTTCGAAGGCGATATTCCACTCGGCATCATTGAGTGGTGGTAACATGCCAATAATGGGTTTCCATTCTGTCATTGAAAGTCCTGAACCTGTTAAGCGGGTAATACCACCCAAAATAACCTGGATCATTAACATAGCCACACCTATCAATAACCACCGACCAACCACTTTATTTTTATCCATACAAAAAAGGAAAGCGCAAATATAGAATTTGAAAATGAGTAAATGCGGAAATTGATGTCCGATGTCCGATGTTCGATATTCGATGTTCGGAGAGTCCTTATTTTTAAATTCTAACATTCACCAATTTTCTAATTTCCAAATTATTTCCCTACCTTGCTTTTCATGTTATTTCCTTATTTAAACGAACATGAAACTGAAGCCGGTTGTGATGAAGCAGGGAGAGGTTGTATCGCCGGTCCGGTTTGTGCGGCCGCTGTTATTTTACCAACAAATTTTTTTCATCCCTTACTGAATGATTCTAAAAAATTAAATGAAGAAACACGATTTATCTTAAGACCCATTATTGAAAAAGAAGCGATTGCATTTGCCGTTGCATTTATCAATCATAAGGAAATTGACAAGATCAATATTCTTCAGGCATCTTTCAAAGCCATGCACAAAGCAGTTGGCAAGTTAGCATTAAGACCAAGTTTTTTATTGATAGATGGGAACCGGTTTAAACCATATAAAAAAATTCCGCATGAATGTATCATCAAAGGTGATGGAAAGTATGCATCTATTGCGGCCGCCAGTATTTTAGCAAAAACCTATCGTGATGATTTTATGCATTCCCTTCACAAAAAATTTCCTGAGTATAACTGGAAACAAAATAAAGGGTATCCTACTATTGCTCATAGAAAGGCAGTATTAGAATTTGGAATGAGTGCGTTTCATAGAAAGACGTTTGCTTGTTTGCCGAAAGAAGTAGTGAATACTGAGTAGTTAGTAATGAGAGAATGCAAAGGTCAGCGATAGTTAGGGTATGACACAAAATTTGTTGTATTTCTAAATACTAATTACTAACTACTCCTATCTATCTTCTCTACTCGCTTCTGATGCCTTCCGCCTTCAAAATCTGTATGAATAAATGTATCTGTAAATTCGATGGCTTCATCCATTGAAATAAACCTGGCTGGCAAACAAAT
>JANNYV010000004.1:0-1714 GCA_031410275.1 Bacteroidota bacterium | reverse complement strand
CATTAAAAGCCAATGTAAATCAAATTGCTGAAACCTATCGAAAGGCTTATCCGAATGCTAAAATACTTGCTCCGGGAGAGAATGATTTTACGCCAGCCAAACGATTTAGATTATTTCATGAAATAAAAAATAATAATTGGGAATGCATCATTTTAACTCATGACCAGTTTGGTAAAATTCCTCAATCACCAGAAATTCAAAGAGAGATATTTCAGGCAGAATTGGACAATGTTGAAAGAGACCTCTATACATTGAAAGATATTGGCAGCCAAATATCTCGGCGAATGTTAAAGGGATTGGAAATAAGAAAAAATAATTTGGGCATAAAACTTCAGAGCATACTCAAAGATATTGATGAAAAGAAGGATGCAGGTATTAATTTTAAAGATTTAGGAATTGATCATTTATTTGTTGATGAATCACACAAATTTAAGAACCTTACTTTCACTACTAGACATGATAGGGTAGCAGGTTTGGGTAATATGCAGGGTAGCCAAAAGGCATTGAATATGCTTTTTGCCGTAAGAACTTTGCAGGACAAATTCGATTGCGATCTATGTGTTACCTTTTTATCAGGCACACCAATTTCAAATAGCCTTACTGAAATGTATTTGCTGTTTAAATATCTTCGCCCTAATGAAATGCGAAGGCAGCAAATTGAAAACTTTGATGGCTGGGCAGCAGTGTTTGCAAGAAAAACAGTTGACTTTGAATTTTCCGTTACCAATGAAATTATTGCTAAAGAAAGATTCCGTCATTTTATTAAAGTGCCAGAGCTTGCATTATTTTACAATGAAATAACTGATTATAAAACTGCCCGACATATTAATTTAGATAAACCTGAATTGTATGAACAATTAATAAATATTCCACCCACACCAGACCAGCAAGAGTTTACTAAAAACCTAATGGCATTTGCTAAAACGGGCGATGCCAAATTAATCGGTCGGCTTCCACTGACTAAAGAAGAAGATAAAGGCAGAATGCTGATTGCAACCAACTATGCCAAAAAGATGGCAGCAGATATGCGGCTGATTAATCCATTTATTTATGAAGACCATCCTAATCATAAAGTAAATGTTTGTGCAAGAAAAGTTTCTGAGCTATACCAGCTAAGTAATAAGCAAAAGGGAACGCAGATTATCTTCAGTGATATCGGTACACCTAAACCCGATGCGTTTAATATTTATGATGCCTTGAAAAATAAGTTGATAACTGATTTCTCAATACCTGCTAATCATATCACTTTCATTCACGACTGGACGGACAGGCAAAAGCCCGAACTATTTCGCAAAATGAATAGTGGTGAAATAAGGATATTATTAGGTAGTACTGAAAAAGCTGGAACAGGCCTCAATGTTCAAAAAAAAGTGATTGCAATGCACCATTTAGACATTCCATGGAAACCTTCGGAACTGGAACAACGAAATGGTCGGGGTGCACGACAGGGGAATATTTTAGCGAAAGAAACTTACGGAAATAAGGTGGATAATTACATTTATGCAGTGGAACAATCATTGGATAATTACAAGTTTAACCTGCTAAAAAATAAGCAAACATTTATCAGCCAGATGAAAAATTGTGAGCTGAATGTAAGAACAATAGATGAGGGTTATATTGATGAAAAGAGTGGAATGAATTTTTCAGAGTACATCGCCATTCTTTCAGGTGATACTACTTTATTAGAAAAATCAAAAATGGAAAAGAAGATAGC
>JANNYV010000003.1:0-1806 GCA_031410275.1 Bacteroidota bacterium | reverse complement strand
TGAAGCAATTCCCGCTCAATAAAATAGACAATCAATTTATTGGGCAAATTAGTTGGGCGGCACACACGCTCTCCGCTCCAATCTTTTTTGCTTAAACGCTGGCAGGGTTTTGGAACCCTGCCAGCGTTGCAAAAAAGGATTTCCGCTCCAATCGTTGCCGCAATACATCGCCATTTCAAAATGCTCCTTTCTTCCGTTTATAGTTCAACTCTGAATTTCATACAATGCATTCAGAAAAAATCCGGTGCTTCAATGCGAACGGGCATAAAAAAACCGCCTCTTTCGAAGCGGTCCCGTATTTTCTTATATCTCACATCTATCTTAATAGTCCATTCCCATTCCTCCGCCATGTGGCATTTGAGGCTGAGCTGAACGAGGTTCAGGTTTGTCGGCAATAACACATTCAGTGGTCAACAACATACCTGCAATAGACGCAGCGTTTTCGAGTGCTACACGACTTACTTTGGTAGGGTCGATAACACCTGCCTTGTATAAATTTTCATACACTTCAGTTCGTGCATTGAAACCATAATCACCTTTTCCTTCACGTACTTTTTGTATAATAATAGAACCTTCTAAACCACAGTTGGCAACAATTTGACGCATCGGCTCTTCTAACGCACGACGTACAATAGAGATTCCTGTATTTTCATCTTCGTTGATTCCTTTCAATTTCAAAATACTTTCAATGGCACGGATAAAAGCAACGCCACCACCAGGTACAATACCTTCTTCAACCGCCGCGCGTGTTGCATGAAGTGCATCATCTACTCGGTCTTTCTTTTCTTTCATTTCTACTTCTGTTGCAGCACCTACATAAAGAACGGCTACACCACCGGCTAATTTTGCCAAACGCTCTTGTAATTTTTCTTTATCATAATCACTTGTTGTTGATTCGAGTTGCGCTTTTATTTGATTCACTCTTGCAACGATATCGGCTTTTTTACCTTTACCACCTACAATGGTTGTATTGTCTTTGTCAATTGAAATGCTTTCACATGAACCTAAATAAGTAAGATCGGCATTCTCTAATTTAAATCCTTGATCTTCGCTAATTACAATACCGCCGGTTAATTTCGCGATATCTTCCAACATTTCTGTTCGTCGGTCACCAAATCCCCGAGCCTTTACAGCAGCTACTTTTATAGTACCGCGCAATTTGTTTACCACTAAGGTCGCCAATGCCTCACCTTCCAAATCTTCAGAGATAATCACTAAAGGACGACCGGCCTGTGCAACTTTTTCAAGGATATGAAGAATATCTTTCATCGTCGATATTTTCTTATCATAAATTAATATCATCGGGCTGCTCAATTCAGCAATCATTTTTTCGCTGTTGGTCACAAAATAAGGCGATAAATAACCACGATCGAATTGCATACCTTCAACCACATCTACGGTTGTTTCGGTTCCTTTTGCTTCTTCTACAGTAATGACACCTTCTTTACCTACTTTGGCCATTGCCTGAGCAATAAGTTTTCCGATAGTGCTGTCATTGTTTGCAGAGATAGTCGCAACCTGCTCAATTTTTTTATTGTCATTACCCACCTTTTCAGATTGAGTTCGTAAGTTTTCTACAACCACTGCGACTGCCTTATCAATACCACGTTTCAAATCCATTGGATTTGCACCAGCAGCTACATTTTTAATTCCTTCTGTAATGATAGATTGTGCTAACACCGTAGCAGTAGTTGTTCCGTCACCGGCAGCATCAGCCGTTTTAGAGGCTACTTCCTTCGCCATTTGAGCACCCATATTTTCAATGGCATCTTCTAATTCTATTTCTTTGGCTACGGTTACACCATC
>JANNYV010000002.1:0-2844 GCA_031410275.1 Bacteroidota bacterium | reverse complement strand
GACTTGGATGAAGGGCGCTCAGATAGTCACGAATACAGCAGGTTTATTGGGTACACAAGGAGTCCCTTCAATCAATAATTTTCCACCTTCAGGAGGATTGTCGGGAAATTGTTGGACTGACACAAACAATAATTTATGGTATTTTCATTCTTGGGGTGATTTATGGAAGTATTCGATTACTACGAATGAATGGACATGGATGAAAGGATTGGGAGTAGCAGTTGGACAAAATGCTGTGTATGGAACTATGGGAGTACCCAATATTGCAAATACACCTGGTAACCATTCTGAAAATAAATGCGCGTGGACTGACGAATTTAACAACCTATGGTTATATAATGACGGGAATGTTTGGAAGTATGAAATAACAACAAATATGTGGACTTGGATGAAGGGCCCGGGTGCCGGAGTTAATGTTCCAAATTATGGGGTTCTCGGAGTTCCGGCAATGACCAACCAGCCAGGTATTACACAAAGCTGGGATTTTTGGAAAGATAAAAACAATAAATTTTATATAGGATTTACAGCCTATAACTCTTCCGCATTATGGAAGTACGACCCGCTTACGAATATGTGGACATGGTTGAGCGGTACATCTGTAATTGCTTCAGGGAACGCCTCAAATTTCAATAGCCAATGTGTGGCATCAACTGATAGAAATCCGGGGAAACGAATTGAATCAAGAGGAGCTCAGTACATTGATAAAAATTTGTGCAATGATTTTTTATGGTTTAGTGGAGGGCAAAATTTTGGTAAATTTAATGACTTATGGGTTTATCAACCGCTGCAAAATACTTGGACTTGGGTAGCGGGCGACAGCATTCCCGGCACTCTTGGCAGTTATGGAATACAAGGTGTCCCTTCTGCCACAAACGTGTTGCCATGCCGCACAGGACATATCATGTGGGTTGATAGCCTGCAACAAGTTTGGATTTTCGGTGGACTGGCAAAAGGTGGTACTTCTAGGGCAAATGATTTATGGCGTTTTACTCCTGACTATGCTTGTATAGGCTTCACGGTAGATACGTTTGTATTAATGCCTCCACTCGATACGGTACTTTGCAAAACTGAATCGACCATAATGCCATTAGATACTTCCTATTCAATTTCAGTTAGCCCTGCCATTTATTTTACAGCAAATGCCGATACATCTGTGATTACATTTACACCACCGGTTACAACAACGTATACAGTGACGGCTTCGAAGTTGAGCAATAATTGCCCGGTATCTAAAAGTATTGTCTTCACAATTATCGTAAACGATTATCCGATGCCAGCGTTTACGGATGCAACTATTTGTGAGGGAGAAAATCATCGCATTGTACTTGATACCTCTTATCAATTTACATTTACACCAAATGCTATTCAATATGCTGCCGGAGACAGCAATGCAATTTTTGATCCGGCTATAACTACCACCTATACAGTAACGGCAACAAAAAATGGATGCCCTGTATTAAGTAATGCAAACTTTACAATTATATTGATGCCAAACCCTATTGCGAGTTTTGCTGTGAGTCCAAATGTTGTTGAAATTATAGACCCAACTTTTAATCTTATCAATCAATCGCAATATGCCAGCAATTATCAATGGATGGTAAATAATACTTTAATTGATACAAATAAAAATATTTCCTACGTTTCTGCTGATACAGGAAAAGTATGTTTCACCTTGTATGCGTATAATCAATTGGGCTGTGTCGATTCATTTACAAATTGTGGTTATGTACTGCCTGATTATAGCGTCTTTATTCCAACGGTCTTTAGTCCGAACGGTGATGGATTAAATGATGTCTTTAAAGTAGTTGGAAAAAATATTAAAGTAAAATGGTTTTCAATTTATAACCGTTGGGGACAAGAAGTCTTTTGGACGGATGATATAGCTATTGGTTGGGATGGTAAATTTAAAGGTGTTGATGCAGATATGGGTGTTTACTTTTATTTAGTTGAATATTGCAATGTATTCGGTCAGGGATTCACCAAGAAGGGTGATGTGAGTTTAGTTCGCTAACGTATCACTTATTTTTCATGACAAGGACCAACCAAGTTCCAATTTGGATGATGCAACTGGTCTAACTAACCTACCATTCAAACTAGGCGTCTTGCTACATAGAAAGTACTTCATTTATTTGATTATTAATTCACATGTAGTACCTTTAATTGCTTTTTAAATAAACAGAAAAATATGAAACAGTTGATGTTCACTCTTCTTGTCGTACTAATGGCTAACTTGGCATTTGCTCAAAGTGGGTATAGTATTAAACCAAAAGGATATATTGAATCAGGTAGTGCGTCTACAATAGCAACAAATCAATTATCATCTAAAAATAAAACAGGTGGAAGTTTTAGATTGAAAGAATTTTCCGCCACGGAACAAAAAGTGATTGAAACTGACCTCGTCACTTTTTTTATTGCAAAAAATAATGAGAAAACAATTACAATTCACTTGAGTTGTGCGAAGCCCGTTCAGTTGAATTATGTATTGGCAGATAAAAATAAAAAGCACACGATTAAATTTAATAAAGAAGAAGTCGCTTATCGATTGGTAAATGATTGGGATATCTCTTCTTTTAAAAATGGCATTTGCACATTGTCTGTTTATAATGAAAAAAAGGAATTGATTCATATTGTTGAATTTGAAAAAACATCTTTCTAAAAACCTACGCATCCTTCAAACTATTTTTATGAAAAAAACATACTTGGTTCTGTTCTTATTTTTTCTCGGAGCCTTCTCAAATAAACTTTCAGCACAATTGCTAAATGGTTGTGGCTTTCTTCAACAGAATCGTTTGGAGATTGGTATTGCTAATAATGGTGCTTATGGAACTCCTGAAAATGCACCGG
>JANNYV010000001.1:0-6619 GCA_031410275.1 Bacteroidota bacterium | reverse complement strand
CAAGAAAATTCAGAACAAGACAGATTGAATTTATTAAAGCAACTTCAGCATGATTTGCATTTGAAGGAATTTCCTTCACATATCGAGTGTTTTGATAATTCAAATTTTCAGGGTGCTTATCCTGTGTCAGCCATGGTTTGTTTTAAAGAAGCCATGCCGTATAAAAAGGAGTACCGGCATTTTCATATTAAAACAGTGGATGGTATCAACGACTTCGCGAGCATGAAAGAAACCGTTTTCAGACGATACAAAAGAGTGCTCGATGAAGGCAAGCCAATTCCGCAACTCATTATTATTGATGGAGGTAAAGGTCAGTTGAGCTCGGCCATGGAGAGTATAAAAGAATTAAATTTAGTGGGTAAAACTACGGTAGTTGGGTTGGCAAAAAATGTAGAGGAACTTTTTTATCCGGGTGATACGGAATCATTAAAGCTGCCTTTTAATAGTCCTGTTTTAAATCTAATAAAACGTATTCGTGATGAAGTGCATCGCTTTGGTATTACATTTCATCGTAAGACAAGAAGCAGTGGAATTATTAAAAACGAACTGGAAGAAATAGAAGGTATCGGTGACAAAACGGCGCAGCAACTATTAACGCATTTCAGATCGGTGACAAAAATTAAAGCTGCTTCAAAAGAGGAAATTGCAAACATCATTGGGAAAGCAAAAGCAGAAATTGTGATTACTTATTTTTCAGCTCGGTAAACAGTTGATGAGCGAAGGATTTCCGCTATCCCTGACCCAAACGACACCAACGTTGGAGAATACGTTATTGAAAATATGTTAAAATCGTCAAGACGCTATTTTTCCGTTTCATGTATCCTTGGATTCAAATCTTCTTCAGGCACAACAAGGTCTATACACCAATTTCCCTTTTGCAATATCATGTCTATATGAAACCGGTAGTTAGATTTTCCGGTGATATTCACATTTAAATTTACACGACCTTTCTCAATTTTTTCAGGAATTATTTCCATCGTACAGGTATAATCAGGCATGCTCTTTACTAAAAATACATCATAATTTTCAGTATGATTCATCGCTTCATCACGCATATGCGCAGTGGTATATTGCTTCATCACAAGATACTGAGTGGGTTTTGTTTTATTTGTGTTGAGGTAATTTAAATACCACGTATAAAAACTCGCTGCTCGTTTAGCAGCAGCCTTTCCAGTCTTACGTTCCTTTTTTGAAAAGGCATCATTACCGCTAATTTTTACTTCAGCGTGAGCAAACAAGAAGGAAGTGAATACAAAAAATAAAATCAGTTTTTTTAGCATGTCGTATTCGCTATTAAGTTATATTGTATTGGGTTAGTAAATGAATAGTATGACCATAATGAATGATATCGAATTTCAGACGGAAAATAAAACGGTCAAATAACACACTAACTCCAAAACACACTAACTCTTTAACCCCTTAACTCACTAACCTCTACTTCACCCCCAACAAATTATTATATCTCACCGGATTTCCCAATACACTGATCGCTTCTTTCACCTCATCATCATCTCTCATTTGATTTTGATAACGGCCTCGCTGAAAATAATAACGGGTTACGATTTCATCTTGTAGTAAACGAATAATTTCTTTTTTATTTTTTAATAAATCTTGTGTCTTATCATGGGATAATGATTTTTGCACCATGTTGTAATCATTTTTTACGGCATCAAAATAATTTTCTTTTTCGGCCGTCTCTTTAAATTTAGCAAGCGCTTCTTCTGTTTTTGTTTTGTAAGAATAATCTTTATTTTCTAACCATTTAACAAAATCGTTGAATTCTGCTTCGGTCAATTCAAACTCTTTAGGGCCTGCAATGCTGCTATGCTTCGAAGCATATTGTGTAGCGTAATCAAACACAAATGATTTTGTTGTAAGCGCATCAATTATTTTTAGGGTTTCCTTCGCCGGCGTTTTTATATCCGGTGCTACACCACCACCGTCCATTACGATACGGCCATTTTTTGTTTTGAATTTTGTTTTCAAAGAGTCTGAAATTTCGCCTACACTGCCGTCTTCATTTCGATGAGTGTAATCTAAGGCTTGTATACATCTGCCTGATGGTGTATAATATTTTGCAGTGGTTACTTTTAGTTTTGCATTAAAGGCAATATCGCGGGTTGTTTGCACTAATCCTTTCCCAAAACTTCGTTGACCAATAATTACACCTCGGTCTAAATCTTGCATCGTACCGGCAATAATTTCAGACGCTGAAGCTGAGCGACTATTAATTAAAACGGTCATTGGAATTTTTTCATCGAAGGGTGTTCCTTTTGTTTTATACGTCTTGTCCCATTCTTCATTTTTTCCTTTTGTGGTAACCACAATCTGATCGCCGTTAATAAATATATTGGCAATGTTCACAGCCTCATCTAGCAGTCCGCCCGGGTTATAACGCAAGTCTAAAATAATTCCTTTTGTATCAGGGTTTGCTTTTTTCATACTGTCTAATGTATTGCGAACCATGTTACCACAATGGTCTGTAAACTGTGCCAAACGCACATAGGCATATTCATTTTTTGGCCCCATCATATCAGCATAGGGAATACTGGAAATATTAATTTCTTCTCGTGTTATTGTTTTCGATGATTCAATACCGGTAAAGGCATCTTTGTATTTTACTTTCAAACTTGTGCCCGGAGAGCCTTTTAAAAATTTGCTCACATCATCAATATCTTTTCCTTTGGTTGAATGTCCGTCAATTTCCAAAATTAAATCGCCGGCTTTCAATCCTGCTTTTATCACCGGACTATTTTCTACCGGTTCGCCAATAGCAATATAGCCATCCTTCTGACGTATAGAACTGCCAATGCCTCCATATTTTCCGGTTGTTTGAAAACGATAATCTTCAATATCTTCTTCTGTTATATAATTTGTGTAAGGATCTAAATCACTCAACATCGCATCAATTCCTTTTTTCACAAGTTTGCCCGGTTGCACAGGATCTACATAATAGGTATTCAATTCTTTAAACAGCTTGGTAAAAATTTCAAGATTTTTTGAGATTTCAAAATAAGGATCGGTTTGTACGGCTTGGATGGAAAAGAGAATAGCAGCTCCTATTAAAGCACCGGCAACATATTTTTTTGTATGGGATAAAAAAAGTTTCATTTTATAATTTACTTGTGTGGTGCAATTTATCAAAAAATAACAGAGAACTCCAATTGATTTTTTTTGATGTGGTGTTAAAATAAATGAAATATTTGATGCCCGGGAATCGATGTTCGGTGTCCGGGACATGATGTTTGAAAATATAATTCCGAATTAAAATGTAACAGACCTTTTTACTTTACACGCCGGACATCGGACATCGATTCCCGGATATCGGATATCGGTACTGCGTTTTCACGGAACCGGATCAAATCCATGTCTACCCCAAGGTGCACAACGTGCAATTCGTTTTATACTTAACCATAACCCTTTGATGATACCATATTTTTGCAAAGCCTCTTTTGCATATTCAGAACAGGTAGGCGTGTACCTGCATTTCGAAGGTCCTAATAATGGAGAAAGAATAAGCTGATATATTTTTATCAAGAATAATAAAACAAAAACGATTCCTTTTCTGAGCCATATCATAGTAGGTGCAAAGTAACATCACTTGTTGTATAAGCGATAAATTTTATTGTTTTTGTAATCCACTTCTCTGACAGTACATTTGCCCACTTTATGCCCTATACCTTTTCAGTTTATACTTCTGTCAATGATTTGCCTGCTGAGTGCGGTATTGCAGGCATTGGTGAAGGTACCATTTGCAAAGCACTTGAGGTGGTTGAAACAGCCGGGGTTGAAAATATTAAAAATTATTATGTAGCTACATTTGAAAATGAACAACTGCTTTCCGTTTCCTATTTTCAATTGCTTTCTGTGAAGCCGGTTCATTTTAATATCTCACATAAAAAAATTCAACAGCTTGCCTTATCACTTGCATTGAGAATTGTAAAACCAACCTTATTAGTAGCCGGCAATTTATTCAGACATGATGTGCTTTTTTTTCAATTTTTTAATCCTCTGCTGAATGAAACAAAGAAGGCGGATATTTTTACATTTACCACCAATCATTTAATTGACTATACAAATGCATCCGGCATTTTTTTAAAAGATGTTCAAAAGGAAATTGCATTACCTATTCAGTCAGATAAATCATACACTCAAATGATAGATGACGTGTCGATGGAAATGATTATTCCTTCTGAATGGGTTTCATTTCATGATTATGAAAATGCCTTGAAACATAAATACCTGCAACGTTGCCGCAAAATCAGAAAATCATTTGAAGGGATCAAAATCAAAGAATTTACAGAAGTTGATATTCAAACCTACAGTAAAGAAATGGAGCAATTGTATTTACAAGTGACGAAAAAACAGTTGGTGAGTATGGGTATTTTGAATCATACTTTTTTTTGCGAATTAAAGAAATCATTACAAGATGAATATAAAGTATGCGGCTATTTTCATGATGAAAAGTTAGTGGCGTTTTCTTCTGCTATTCTTCATGATGGCGAATATGATATGAATTATATTGGTTTCGATTATGCCTACAATCATTCGCATAATTTGTATTTCAATATTCTGTTTCATTGTCTTGAAAATGCGATGGCTACCAAAAGCAACAAACTTATTTTGGGCCGCACGGCTCCGGAAGCCAAAGCCATCATGGGTTGCAGCGCCGATTACAGATACAGTTTTTATAAACTAAGAAACGTTGTTGTCAATTGGTTTTATAAAATGGTTGCCGGTTATTTTAAAGAACAGCAAGGCGATAAATGGAAAGACAGACATCCGTTTAAGTCGAGTTATTATGCTTAAGGTTACGAGTTAGTGGGTTAAAGAGTTACGGGTTAAGGAGTTACGGGTTAAGGAGTTACCGGTTAAAGAGTTACGGGTTAAAGAGTTACGGGTTAAAGAGTTACGGGTTAGTGAGTTATTATTTAAGATGTTACGAGTTGCTCTCGACTTACAACTCTCAACTCTCAACAAAAAAAATCACAATTCTCTTCTTTTTCTCAAATTAGATTTTATACCTTCATTGCATAAAAACAAAATTATGGATAATAAAAATAAACGAATTGCCTTAGTAACCGGTGGTACCGGCGGATTAGGAACTGCGATGTGTAAAGAATTATATGATGACGGCTTTCATGTTGTTGCCAATTACAGAAACAAACAAAAGGCCGATGAATGGTATGCCATGATGCGCACCGATGGATATGACATTGATATGTTTGAAGGCGATGTGTGTGACTTTGATTCGATGGCAAAAATGATGAAGGAAATAGAAACCAAATTAGGAAGCATTGATGTGTTGGTAAATAATGCCGGTATCACCCGTGACGGACGATTGGCGAAAATGAGTAAGGATGATTGGCATGCTGTGATTGATACCAATCTGAATTCGATATTCAACTGCACCCGAAATGTAATTGAAGGAATGATAGAACGCAAGTTTGGCCGCATCATTAATATCTCTTCTGTAAACGGGCAACGAGGACAATTCGGGCAAACCAATTATTCGGCTGCAAAGGCCGGTATTCATGGCTTTACAAAAACCTTAGCCATGGAAGTTGCCAAATTAGGGATTACCGTAAATACCATTTCGCCGGGTTATATCGCTACCGATATGGTAATGGCAGTTCCTGAAAAAGTACGTGACCAAATTGTGGCACAAATTCCGTTGGGCCGTTTGGGAGGCACTCATGAAGTGGCCCATCTTGTTTCGTTCTTAGCAAGTGATGCTACAAGTTTCATCACCGGAGCAAATTACAGTATCAATGGCGGACAACATGTGTATTAGAGCAATTTGACAATTTGAAAATTTGGGAATTAGTGAATGGTTTGATTTCAATCTAATTTTAGCATTTCCGCATTCTCAAATTTGCAAATTCTCGAATTCTTCTCTCTGAAACTCCCTGTTTAAGAGCAAAAAGATTTTTTTCGCATTTGATTATAAAATTTCCGTTTCGCGAAGTACATTTGCGCTCATTCAATTTAACACAAAATTACACTATAACGGATGTTAGATTCACTATTACGTATGGCGAAAGATTTTAAAGGACTTCTTCTACTCATAGCACTCCTGCTCATCAACACATTTTCAAGCACTGCTGCCCCAGATGGGAAAGCAATTTTTCAGGCGAATTGTGCGTCATGCCACCATCCCACCAAAAAGGCTACAGGCCCTGCTCTGCAAGGAGTTAGTGGGCGTGTTCCTTCAAAGGAATGGATTTATAATTGGGTTCATAATTCCGCCGGTGTGATTGCGAGTGGTGATAAATATGCCAATGATTTATTCGTTACGAATAATAAAACGGCTATGACGGCCTTTCCCGGTCTTAAAACTGAGGAGATTGATGCGGTTATTAAATATGTAGAGGAATATAAAGAAATAGAAATTGTGACCGGGCCAACAGGTACTCCTAAAGAATCAGACAATACATTATTATATGCTGTTCTTACTATTTTATTATTAGTTGTTGCGATTGTATTGACTTCTGTGAACAAACATTGGTCGAAGGAATTAACGCATGTCTACTCTTTTCAGCACCCACATGACAATACAAACAATTTATTTGATTGATACCGGCATGTACTTTATGCGAATAAAAGATAGGTTGTTTGG